>WFUY01000293.1 GCA_015484715.1 Thermoflexales bacterium
CTCTTCACCGTCGTCGTGGACCCCATCAGCCTAGGCCTCTTCAAGCCGCCCGGCGAGTACGGGGCCGACATTGTAGTGGGTGAAGGCCAGGCTTTGGGAGGTGGCCTGAGCTTCGGCGGCCCCTACCTGGGCTTCTTCGCCACCCGACGCAAGCAGGTGCACAAGATGGCCGGCCGACTTGTGGGCGAGACGGTGGACACCGAGGGCCAGCGCGGCTATGTGCTGACCCTCACCGCTCGCGAGCAGCACATCCGCCGGGCGAGGGCCAGCAGCAACATCTGCACCAACCAGGGGCTGATGACCATCGCCGCCGCCGTCTACATGGCCGCGTTGGGCCGCCGCGGCCTGCGCCAGGTGGCCGAACTCTGCTACCACAAGGCCCACTACGCCGCCCAACGCATTGACGCCCTGAGCGGATTCCAGGTCGTCGGGCGGCGCCCCTTCTTCAAGGAGTTCGTCATCCGCACCCCCCGCCCCGTCCACGAGATCAACGCCTACCTGCTGGACGAGTGGGAGATCATCGGCGGATACGACCTGGAGCAGGACTACCCTCGCCTGACCAACCACATGCTCCTGGCCGTCACCGAGATGAACAGCCGCGAGGAGATAGACGACCTGGTCACGGCCCTGGAGGAGGCGACGCAATGACCGAACCTCTGATCTACGAACTGAGCAGACCGGGCCGCACAGGCGTGGACCTGCCCGATCCCGACGTCCCCCTGAGCGACCTGCCCGAAGAATGGCTCCGAGAGGAGCTTCCCTTGCCGGAAGTCAGCGAGGTGGATGTCGTCCGCCACTACCTGCATCTCTCCCAGATGAACTACGCGGTGGACCGGGGCTTCTACCCCCTGGGCTCCTGCACGATGAAGTACAACCCCAAGGTCAATGAAGTGGCGACCCGCCTGGCCGGCTTCCGCAACCTCCACCCCTACCAGCCTGAGGAAACGGTCCAAGGGGCCCTCTACTTGGTCTACCACCTGCAAGAATGGCTGAAGGAGATCGGCGGCTTCGCGGGCGTCTCCCTCCAGCCCTCGGCCGGCGCCCACGGTGAGCTGGCCGGCGTCCTGATGATGCGCAAGTACCACCTGGACCGGGGGGACACCAAGCGGCGCAAGATCCTGATTCCCGACTCGGCCCACGGCACCAACCCGGCCAGCACCACGATGAGCGGCTTGGAGGTGATCGAGATTCCCTCGGATGAGCGGGGGAACGTGGACCTGGCCGCTCTGGAAGCGGCGATGGACGACACCGTCGTCGGGCTGATGCTCACCAACCCCAACACGCTGGGGCTCTTCGACGAGCATCTGGAGGAGATCGCCGACCTGGTCCACCGCCACGGAGCGCTCCTCTACGGTGATGGTGCCAACCTGAACGCGCTGGTGGGGATCGCCAAGCCTGGGGAGATGGGCTTCGACGTGATGCACTTCAACCTGCACAAGACCTTCAGCACCCCCCACGGCGGTGGTGGTCCCGGCTCCGGGCCGGTGGGCTGCGTCGAGCGGCTGGTGGACTACCTGCCCGGCCCCATCGCCGCCATCGAGCCGGGGAGCGAGGACCATCCCGAAGGCCCCCTCTACGTCTGGAAGATGCCGGCCAAGAGCATCGGACGGGTGAAGGCCTTCTACGGCAACTTCGGCGTCATGGTGCGGGCCTACACCTACATCCGCATGCTGGGCACTGAGGGGCTGCGCGAAGTCGCCGAGCACGCCGTCCTCAACGCCAACTACCTGCTGGCCCGGCTCAAAGAGACCTACCCCCTGCCCTACGACCGCACCTGTATGCACGAGTTTGTCCTGGCCGGCCCTCCCAAAGACCTCCAGGAGAAGGGCATCCACACGATGGACGTGGCCAAACGGCTGATAGACTACGGCTTCCACCCGCCCACCGTCTACTTCCCCCTCATCGTCCCGGAGGCCCTGATGATCGAGCCAACGGAGACGGAGAGCAAGGAGACGCTGGACGCCTTCGCCGAGGCCATGCTCAAGATCGTGGAGGAGGGACGGGAGGACCCAGACCTGCTCCACAACGCGCCTCACACCGCCCCCGTCCGCCGGCTGGACGAGGTCCGGGCAGCTCGCAAGCCGATCCTGTGCTACACCTCGCTGGCATAGGGCTCCACCAGGATGCTCTCCCGCCTCTCCCTGCAGCCGGAGGAGGACCAGCACTCGGACGAAAGGGCAGCGATGAGCGATCCACGGCGCGGATTGGGCCGGCGCGGGGAAGAGCTGGCCGCCCGTGAGCTGACCCGCCGGGGCTACCGGCTGCGTGCCCGCAACTGGCGCTGCGCCGCCGGCGAGGTGGACATCGTCGCCGAACAGGGAGAGTGGCTCGTCTTCGTCGAGGTGCGCACCCGTCGGGGGAACCGCTTCGGTTCCCCCGAAGCATCCATCACGCCGGCCAAACAGGCCCGCCTCATCCAGGTCGCCGAGGCCTACCTGGATGCCCACCACCTGTCCGACGTCGCTTGGCGCATTGACGTTGTTGCCGTCGAGATGAGCCCGCAGGGGAAGCTGCTGCGGATCGAGGTCTACGAGAACGCCGTGACGGGGGAGTGGTCGGTGTGAAGAAGGGGCCGCTGGTCGTCATCGTCGGGCCGACGGCGGTGGGCAAGACCGCCCTGTCCATCCAGATCGCCGAAGCCCTGGACGGCGAGATCGTCTCCGCCGATTCGCGCCAGGTCTATCGGGGGATGGACATCGGCACGGCCAAGGCGACGCCGGAGGAGCAAGCCCGGGTTCCCCACCACCTGCTGGACGTGGTGACGCCGGCCGAGACGCTGACACTGGCCGAATACCAACGCCTGGCCTATGCGGCCATTGACGACATCCTGGTCCGAGGGAAGCTCCCGCTCCTGGTAGGCGGGACGGGCCAGTACGTGCGGGCGGTGGTCGAGGGATGGCAAGTGCCCCCGGTTCCGCCCCAGCCCCGACTGCGGGCCGTCCTGGAGCGGCTGGCCGAGGCACGCGGTCCTCAATGGCTTCACCAATGGCTGGCCGTACTGGACCCCGGGGCCGCCCGGCTGATTGATCCGCGCAACGTCCGACGGACCATCCGGGCCCTGGAGGTGATCCTGCGAACAGGCCGGCCCTTCAGCGTCCAGCGGGGAAAGCGACCGCCTCCCTACCGGGTCCTCCAGATCGGCCTGACGATGCCCCGCCCCCTCCTCTACGCCCGCATTGACGAGCGAGTGGAGCGGATGATCGCCCAGGGATTGGTAGAGGAGACCCGCCGCCTGGCCGAAGCCTATGGGTGGGACGTGCCGGCGATGTCGGGACTGGGCTACAAGCAGATCGGGGCCTATCTGCGGGGGGAGACGACGCTAGAGGAAGCCATCGCCCAGATCAAGCGGGAGACTCGTCGCTTCGTCCGCCACCAGGCCACCTGGTTCCGACAGGACGACCCCACCATCCGCTGGTTCGACGTGAGCCGAACGCCGCCTGAGGAGATCATCACATTCGTCGCACGGGAGGTCCGCCAGGGATAAGCTCTGGCGAGGGGCAGCGCATCCCAAAAAGCAGGTTGGGGCCTCCTCCGAGGCCCCAACCTGCTCTCATAAACGATACGTACAATACATCGAGGAAAAATTTCGCTCGTCTGGTCGGACCGCCAACCCACGTCCTCTCCCCCGACCACGACGAGCACCAACACCTGCACATCCCCAACAACCTTACCGCTCCGCAAGCTGATTGTAGTATACTACCAGAGGCCAAGAAAGACTGTAATCTAGCTCACACTTCTTGTGCTAACGTCGTCACATTCCCTTTGACATCTCTGGTGATTACCCATAGCGGTTCCTAACCCGCGTATTCGTGCCCCCTTCGTGGACGGCGGATCTCCCTACCCCCAAGATACGGGCAATCACCAAATTTGACATCTGCTCCCAATAATCGTATACTCTATGCTGACGATCCGCTGGACGGACTTGTGGATTGCCCAATGACGCGGCGTAAGGAGGCAAACAACGAAATGGAAGAGACCAGCGCCCCCACGTTCCAGTTGGTGGTCGAGCTTGGCCCCCATATCGGTCAGACCTTTACTCTCTCCAAAGCCTCTGTGAGCATTGGCCGGGCTCCAGGCAACGACGTGGTGATTGAGGAGCCCCAAGTCTCCCGGCAGCACGCCCGGCTGACCCGTCGCGGCGACCTGATGGTCCTGGAAGACCTGAACAGCACCAACGGGACCTTTGTCAACGGGATCCGAATCAGCGGCCCGCACACCCTGGCCCACGGTGACCGGATCGGGCTGGGGGACAACGTGGTCCTGGTC
>WFUY01000294.1 GCA_015484715.1 Thermoflexales bacterium
GGGTTGATCAGGTCGGGGGGGGAGCCCTCCATAATCTCCAGCCGGTCCTGATCCAGCCGGATGTTGGGCACGGAGCGCAGCAGGCCCACTGTGTAAGGATGCAGGGGCTCCGTGAAGAGGGGGACGGCCGGGGCCAGCTCGACCAGCTTCCCGGCGTACATCACGGCGACCCGGTCGGCCAGTTCGGCGACGATGCCGATGTTGTGGGTGATGAGGATGATGGTCAGTTGGTAGGCCTCCTGGAGCTCCTTGAGCAAGTCCAGGAACTGGGCCTCGACGATGACGTCCAGGGAGGTGGTCGGCTCGTCGGCGATGATGAGGTCGGCGTTGAGGGAGAGGGCCAGGCCGATCATCACCCGCTGGCGCATCCCGCCGCTGAGCTGGTGGGGGTAGTCCACCAGCCGGTCTGGCGCGATGCCCAGCCGGTCGAAGAGTTCGGCGGCCCGCTGCCGGGCCTCGGCCGGCCGGGTCCGTCGCTCGTGGGCCCGGATCGTCTCGATGAAGTGGTCGTCAATGCGCTGGAGGGGGTCCAGCGAGGTCATCGGGTCCTGGAAGATCATCGAGATGCGCCGGCCCCGCAGGTCGCGCATCTCCCCTTCGCTCAGCTCGAGGAGGTTGATGCCGTCGAAGTGGATCGTTCCCTGAACGATGCGGCCCGGCGGACGGACCAGGCGCAGCAGGGCCATGCCCAGGGTGGACTTGCCGCAGCCCGACTCGCCGACCAGGCCCAGCACCTCGCCCCGGTAGACGTCCAAGCTGACGCCGTCCACCGCTTTCACGACCCCCATTCGGGTCTCGTACTCCACGCTCAGATCACGAATCTGGAGAAGGGGTGTGTTGTCCATAGGTTGAATCGCATGCCCCCGGATTCAGTCAACTGACTTATAAGTCATCTGCCCAAAGTTTACAACGATGGTTCAGGGCGGGCAAGGCCCTTACGACTCGAATGCAATGTTGAAGTGTGGAGGCACAACGGCACTGCGTTTCTACCCTACGGCCTCCAACGGTTTTCGGTCACCCCCTTACGACTCCGTGAGCCGAGGGTTCAGGATCTCGCCCAGCCCCTCGCCCAACAGGCTGAAGCTTAGGGCGACCAGGGTGATCATCAGGCCGGGGAAGGTGATGGGCCACCAGTAGCCGTTGGGCAGGTAGGCTTTCCCTTTGTTCAGGTCGAACCCCCAGTCGGGGGTGGGCGGGGGAAGCCCTAACCCCAGGAAGCTCAGCCCCGCCTCGGTCAAGATGCTGTCGGCCACGTTGAGGGAGAAGAGGACGACGATGGAGGGGATGACGTTGGGGAAGACGTAGAGCCACAGGATGGTACGGGCTCTGGCCCCCAGGCTGCGGGCCGCCTCAACGTAGAGCTCCTCCTTGACCGAGAGGGTCTGGCCGCGCACAATGCGGAAGTAGGTGGGGATGTAGACGACGGCGATGGCGACGGCGATGTTCAGCACCCCCGGTCCCAGCATCGCCGCCATCGCGATGGCCAGGATGAGGCCGGGGAAGGAGTAGATGCTGTCCATCACCAGGGAGAGCACCCGGTCCAGCTTGCCCCCCCAGAAGCCGGAGAGGAGCCCCAGGGGGATGCCGACGACGCTGGAGAAGAGGGCGGAGAGGATGGCTACCAGGAGGACCGAGCGGGCTCCCCAGATGATCCGGCTGAGGATGTCCCGCCCCAGGTTGTCGGTTCCCAGGACGAAGGTGGGGCCGAAGGGCGGGCCGACCTGACGCACGAAGCGTCCGTAGGTCTTCATAAAGTTGCCTGCAGCCTCGGGCTCCACGATAAGCGCTTCCACTTCTGGCCGACGGCGCGTCAGTCCTTGGAAGGCTTTGAGCATCGAGGGGTAGTAGACGACCTCGGCTCCTAGCTCCTCGGCCAGCACCTCTCCGGTGGTATCCGGCAGGACGCCCACCTTGCGGCCGGCCAGGTCCTCCGGCCTCTGGATGGCCTCGTTCTCGGCCTCGGCGATGAGCCATTGCTTTCCCCCGCCGGGGGGCGTGAAGCGCCCTCCCACCGTCTTGATGGGATCAAAGGGGGCCAGGACGGGAGCCAAGAAAGTCATCAGGAGGATGAGGGTCAGGAGGACCCCTCCGGCGACGGTGATGTACCACTCCGCACCGTACCAGCGACGGCCTCGCCAGATGCGGCGCAGGAGTCCAACGTCTTCCCAGGGTTGTTCGAGGGTGAGGGTCTGTTCAGCCATAAGGGGCGTGTGGCGTGTTACGTGTTGCGTGTTGTGGTCAGTAACGGATGCGGGGGTCCAGATAGGCGTAGATGATGTCCACGATCAGGCTTACCAGGGAGACCAGGAGGGCGAAGAAGACGACGGCCCCCTGGACGGTCGGGAAGTCCCGATACTCGATCCGCTCCACCAGGAGGCGTCCCAACCCCGGCCAGGTGAAGGTGGACTCGGTAAGCACGGCCCCGGCCAGGAGCAGGGCGAACTGGA
Organism: Thermoflexales bacterium; assembly: GCA_015484715.1. Taxonomy (GTDB): domain Bacteria; phylum Chloroflexota; class Anaerolineae; order S140-20; family S140-20; genus S140-20. The sequence goes on from WFUY01000294.1 coordinate 2,448, forward strand.
GCCCCATCATCGTCAGCACCGGGATGAAGGCGTTCTTGAGGGCGTGGCGGTAGATGACGGCCCGCTCGGCGATGCCTCGGGCTCGGGCGGCGGTGATGAAGTCCTGGCGCAGCACGTCCAGCATGTTGGAGCGGGTGAGGCGGGTGAAGACCCCCGACAGGTAGAGCCCCAGGGTGAGGGCCGGCAGGATCAGGTGCTGGAGGCTGTTGATCAGGCTCTCCTTGTTCCGCGTCAGGATGCTGTCCACCACGTAGAGGCCGGTGATGGTGCGTGGGGCCATGTCCAGCGTGTCCACCCGCCCGTAGACAGGCAGCCAGCCCAGCTTCACGCTGAAGATCAACTGGAGCATCAGCCCCAGCCAGAAGACGGGGATGGTGTAGATGACGATGGAGTAGAGGCGGAGGCCGTAGTCGAGGGTGGAACGGCGGTGGTAGGCCGACTGCACCCCCGTGAAGATCCCGACGAGGCTGGCGACGAGGATGGCGGCCAAGGAGAGTTCCAACGTGGCCGGGAACTTGTCCTTCAAATCCTGGAGCACCGATCGCCCTCGGACCGGCGCCAAGGTCGTGCCCAGGTCCAGGCGGACCAGGTCGCCCAGATAGTCCACATACTGGACCAGCAGGGGGCGGTCCAGCCCCAATGTGTGACGGATCTCGTCAATGTACTCCTGGGGTGCACCGGGCCGGATGATGGCCTTCACCGGGTCGCCGGGGAGCACCCGCATAATGAAGAAGACCAGCGTCACCAGGATGAAGAGCATCGGGATGGTTAGCAGGATGCGGGTGATGATGTAGACACGTAGGGATCGCATAGCCATCCTCTTTCGGGAACCCTCTCGCAGGTCTCATCCACCCGCGTGACCTGCGGAAGGGGGCATAAACCAGGGGCGGGCCGGTGACCCGCCCCTGGCGGTTGACTGCGATGAGAGCGACCCAGACGGACGCAATGGGCTCGCCTACTTGTAGACCAGGAAGTAGTGGAAGAGCATATTGGTGTCGAGGACGATGCCCTTCACGTCCTTCTGAGCCGCGACCAGGAGCGTGCCCTGGGTCAGCGGGATGGTGGGGATGTCCTTGGCCCACAGCTCCTGGATGTCCTTGAAGATCTGCTCTCGCTCTGCACCGCGCAGATCGGTGGCCGCCTGCTCCGCCTTCAGCAGGGCATCCATCTCCTCGCTGGCGTAGAAGATGCCAATGTCCTTGGAGGCCTCGGAGTCGGCGAAGGGGGTGGTGTAGTTGTCGGGATCCAGGTAGTCGGGGTACCACCCCAGCAGGTAGAAGCCCATCGAGCCGAACTGGTCTACATAGGTGGCCCACTCGGCGCTCTGGAGGTTGACCTTGATCATCCCCGTCTCCTCCAGGGCCTCCTTGATGACGGCGGCCACATCGGCCTCCGTGTCCCCGTAGTGGGTGGGGGTCCACCAGAGGTCAATCTCCAGTGGGTTGTCGGCGCTGTAGCCGGCCTTCTGGAGCAGCTCCTTGGCCTTCTCGATGTCGCGCTTGGGGAAGGCGTCAATGTGGGACCACATCCCCATCGGGACCATCGAGTAGAGCGGCTTGTGGGTGCCCAGGAAGGCCTTGTTGGCCACCGCGTCCCGGTCCACCGCGTAGGCGATGGCCTGGCGGACCAGCGGGTTGTCGAAGGGGGCGATAGTGTGGTTGAAGCAGAGGTAGCGGATCTGCGCACCGGGCCCTTCGATCACCTGGAAGTCGGGGTTCTGGCGCAGGTCCTCGTAGTCGGTGGGGTTGAGGGTCTTGGTGGCGATGTCAATCTCGCCGTTCTCCAGCGCCAGCCGCATCGTCGTGGCATCGGCGAAGTACTTGACGATGATGTTCTTGGTCTTGGGGGCCGGGCCGGGGTAGTCGGGGTTGGCCGTCAGGTCCAGCTCCACGTCCCGCTCCCACTTGGTGATGAGGTAGGGGCCGATGCCGCCGCAGGTGCTGTCCGAGTCGAACCGGTCCTCGGGATAGCAGTTGGGGCTGACGGGGGCGTAGGGCTGAGTGGCCACCAGCAGCGGGAAGTAGT
>WFUY01000295.1 GCA_015484715.1 Thermoflexales bacterium
GCTCCGCCTGGAACGGCCTCACCCGCCTCACCGACGACGCCCAACCCGACTTCAGCCCCGCCCTGGCCTACGACGCCTCCGGCAACGGCGTGCTACTCTGGGAACGCTCCACCCTGGCGAGCGGCATCACCCCCACGCTGGACATCACCTTCGCCCAGAGCCTGGAGATCGCCGCTGCCACGTGGAACGGCTCCGCCTGGAGCACACCCGTCACCCTGACGAACAATGCTCTGATGGACACCGCCCCCCAACTCGCTGCCGGCAGCGACGGCTCCGTGATGGCCCTGTGGAAGACCACCGATGGGGAGGACATCCTGGGCACGACGGCCCACCCCCTCACCCTGACCTATGCACTCTGGAACGGCTCTGCCTGGAGTGCCCCTGCCCCCGCCCTCACCGGCCTGCACGACGTGCTCGACCTCTCCTTTGCCGCCTACTCCTCCACCCAGGCCGCACTGGTCTACGTCGTGGACGCCGACGGCCTGCTGACCACCACCCACGACAGCGACCTCTACTACTCCACCTTCGACGGCACGGCGTGGAGCAACCCAACCGTGGTGAGCAGCGACGCCATCACCGACACCTCCCCCGCCCTGGCCTACGACGCCTCCGGTCGCCTGCATCTCCTCTGGCTGCGGGGTGGCGACCTGGTCTGGCTCAAGGACTCGTGGAACGTAGCGGACGCCCGCACGGTACGGGCAAACAGCACCGAAGCCGGTTTCCTGGGCTTCACCCTCTCCCGCGCCGCTGACGGCAACCTGGCCCTCGTCTGGCAGGGGATAGGCGACCAGGGCGCCGACCTGACCTACTCGGTCTACGATGCGGCTGCCGATTCCTGGAGCGCAGACCACACCCTGAGCAGCGGCGCAGACCTGGAGGCCGACCACGCCCCCGCCTTTGGCAGCGACGGCAACCTCTACGCCGCCTACCGCCACGTCGAGACCCAGTTCGTCACCCGGACCTTCACTATCTCCCCCACTTACTCCTTCACCGTCACCAACATCCCCACGCCGGGGCAGAGCGACCTGATCTTCCTGGCCCACACCGTCGGGCGCGACCTGACCTTCGACTCGCTCACCATCACCCCCACCAACCCCGCGCCCGGCCAGAGCGTCACCCTCACCGCCGTGCTGCGCAACGCGGGCGACCTGGCGGTGATCAGCCCGCAGGTTGCCTTCTACGACGGCACGTCCCAGATCGGCAGCACGCAGACCCTGCCAACGCTGGCCGCGGGCTACACGACGACAGTGCAGACCGGCTGGACGGTTCCTTCTCCTGCCACTGCCCACACCCTGAGGGCCGTCGCCGACCCCAACGGGCAGGTGACTGAGACCGACGAGACGAACAACGAGGTCACCCTACAGACCACGCTACCCGACCTGGGGCTATCATTGCTCTACACCGAGTACGACACCGCGACCATCACCCTCACCGCGCGGCTGCTCAACGACGGGGTACTGACGGCAACCGCCCCCTTCACCGTTGCCTTCCGCGCCGCCGACCCCGTCACCGGCACACTGCTGGGCACGGCGGCGGTGACGGACGACCTGGCCGCCGGGGCCCAGACGACCGTCACCCTGGCCCTCACCGACTCTCTCTCCCTGGTCGAGCTGGGGACGCAACTCTGGGCCGTGGCCGACGCGGGTGACGCCGTGGCCGAGGCCGACGAGGAGAACAACACCGGTCACGCCTTCCTGCCCCTCCTGCCCGACCTGACCCTCGCGGCGGCGAACATCGAGGGGAACGGACCGGTGAGGGTCACCCTGCGCAACGCCGGGGTATTCACCGCCACCGCGCCGGTTCTCACCGTGTGGACAGGGGGGTTGACCGGCACCCTGCTCTACAGCCGCACCCTGGACGACATCGGCCCCGGAGCCGTCGCCACCGTCACGCTGGACCTGGCGCCCGGCGACTTTAGCTTGTGGGTCAAAGCCGACCCGGACAACCGCATCGCCGAGAGCAACGAGGGCAACAACCTGGCCGTGCGGGCGGTGGAGATACCGTACCGCGTCTACCTGCCGTTCGTCCTGAGGTAATCGCAGGGCTTGTTCCAGCTGGAGCCCTTCGCCCCTCAGGATGTCGTGGTCAACTACTACCGACGAAGGTCACTCCTTGACCACCAAAGGCAGGTAGAGTTGGGGTTGCAAGTTGGGAATCGGCCAACTCCCCTCCTTCAAGTTATCCCCCGAAGCCACCAGCGCGAAGGGCTGCGGCCCCTGCGGCACGCTGTAGCCGTGGACGATGACGGTGTAGGTGCCGTAGAGCGCGTTGGGGATGATGATGCCCTCCACATTGTTGCAGGCATCCCACTTTCCACTCCGCAGGCACTGCCCCGTGGTGTAAAGCCCCTGGTTGCCGTAGTAATGGGTGCCGTCGGGAGCGATCACCTCCAGGTCCAGGTCGTTGACCAGAGCCTTGGCCGCCGACGGTTGGCCCGGATAATCCGTCCAGGCCAAGGTGATGCGGAAAGGACCACCGGTGAGGGTCGTGGTCGGCGTAGAGGTGGGTGTCGGCGTCGGCGTAGCGTCTGGCGTGGTCACGTAGAGGGCCGTGTCGTCCACCCAGGCCCGACTGCTCAGGGAGCCATCCGTTTGGACGAAGAAGCCGAAAAGCACCGTCTGACCGACCACGGAGGCCAGTTCGGTAGCGCTGAGGCTGTAGACCTCTCTGGTCCAGTCCTGATTCCCTATCTGACCAAAGTCGGCGCAGCGCTGCACGTAAACCGTGGTCCCTGTCTGATCCCAGATGCTGTAGCAGAAATAGTCTACAGACGTCCAGATCTCGTCGGTGAGCATGCGATACCAAAAGTCAATGGTTACAGCGGTGGCGTCGGCAGGGATGCCCACCTGCTGCCAGAACTGGTCATTGGCATTGTCAGCATTGCCCAGGTGGGCCGACCAAGAGCCCGTGTGGGTGACGACATCGGTCAGGTATGGCCAGCCGTAGGTCTGCCAGGGGGACCAGCTTCCCGTCTCAAAGCCAGAGTTCTGGAGCACCTGGGAGGTCCCCGCCGGACGGAAGCCCGCCTCCCCGACGAAGGGGGGGGCTTGGTCGAGCGACCGGACCGCCGGCTGCGCTGATCCCATAGCGCGGGAAGGACCGGAGGTCGCTACCGAGAGCGGGGCCTGCCGACCGGTCGTCTGGGTCGTGCCGACTGTGAGGGTGTACACCGCTGCACCGCCCGTGCTCAACCCCGTCGTGTTGTCCTTCAACCAGACCTTGCGGGGCGAGGGCGGGTTCAGGCTCTCCACCAGGTCCACCCGGCCCCAGCCGGCGACGTTGTTGGGCCGCTGGGAGGGGATCTCCTGGGTAGAACCGGTGCCGTACTGGCCGGGGGTCATATCGGCGGTGCCGTTGACGAGGACCGCCTTCATCAGCGCGGCGCTGGGATTGGTCACCCCTTTAATGCGGGTCAGCCACTCCCGCACGATGGCCGCCGCCCCGGCGGTCAGCGGCGTTGCCATGCTGGTGCCGCCCATGTAGAGGTAGTGCTCGTTGTAGACACCCCACCCCGTCCCCGCCTGGGGATCGTGGGAACGGGCGGAGATGATGAAGGTCCCTGGAGCGACCAGATCGGGCTTGATCCGTCCATCGTCGGTAGGCCCTCGGCTGGAGAAGGCGGCCATCCCATCGGAGTCGTCGGCTATCTGGTCGCTGAAGATCGGATCTACCGGGAAGTCACTGGGCCACCCATCCCCCCAGCGGGTGGTGAGGGTGGACCGCAAGTTCTCCGACGCTCCCACCGTGACCACGTTCTTGGCCGTGCCCGGGCTGCCGATAGCGTCCAGGTCCACCACCCCGTCCGCATCGGCATCCACGCCGCTGTTGCCGGCCGCGTAGAGGATGAGCATATCCTTGTACTGCCACATCATCGCGTCGGCCTGCTGAGCCTGAGAGTCGTAGCCACCGTATTCAGGGTTTTGGGAAGTCCCCCCCGTTGGTCCTCCCCA
>WFUY01000296.1 GCA_015484715.1 Thermoflexales bacterium
ACCCCCCCGGCCGCTTCGCCGGTCCGAAGCAACCCTACGTCAACGCCGTCTATTCCTCCCGGTCCGAAGAGGTGATCATCGTCGAAGGGCAGGCGTGCGCCATCACGCTGGCCGGGTGGGGCTTTCCTGCCGTCGCCCTGGCGGGAAGCGGTCCGTCCGAGGACCTGGCCCAGCTGCTACGGGGGGAGCGGGATGTCTACGTCATCCCCGACGCCGACGGAAGAACCGATGTCCAGGGCCTGGCGGAGGCCCTGGGGCCACAGATCATCGTGGTCACCCTGCCGGACGGGGTTGCCGACGTGAACGACTGGGCACGGAAGGACGGGACGGCAGAGGCGCTGAGGGATCGCCTGAACGAGGCCCCGGAGTGGCTGGAGCGGCGGATCACAGAGATCGCCGAGATGCCGAAGGACCGCCGGCGGGACAGGGAGATTGAGAAGGCGTTCCGCTTCATCGCCGACTTGTCTATCCCTGCCCAAAAGCGTTACAAGAAGATCGTGAAAGATCGGCTGGGGTTCAACGTCCAGGAATTTGACGCGATGGTCCGGGAGGCCAGGGCCAAGGAGCAGGAGCAACGGGACCAACCGGACCGGACGGAAGCCGAAACCCCGGAGATTTTGGAAGATATTCCCGTCCTTCACCCTGCCCTCGACTTCACCGATGGATTGGCGGTGACCACCGTCTACCTGCAAACCAAGAGCAAACAGGGCGTTAGCCGCCTACCGTACATCGTCACCGGGGGCGACAACCGGGAACTGGTACGCATTGGCGATACGCAGATGATCAGCTTGGCAGGCAGGCAGGTTGTCCTAACCGACCTGCCCACCTCGGCCTCGCTGAAGGAGAGTGTGCGTTGGTCATACGCCGACATCCGTCGCTACCTGGATGGTGATGTGCCCGACCCCAGGGAGGTCTACCTGTCAGTCGAGTACTGCTTTGACAAGTACGTTGACTTTCGGGAGGACGGCACCTCGGACATCCTTGCTCTCTGGATTATCGGCACCTACCTTTTCCCGCTCTTTGAGGCATACCCGTACATCGCCCTGTTGGGTCCGAAGGCCAGCGGAAAAACAAAGGTGATTAGCCTAATCACCCGGTTAGCTTTCAACGCAATGTCTGCCTCGAACATCTCCTCGGCAGCCCTCTTCCGGTGGGTTGAGAAGACCAGGGGAACGGTGGCAATAGACGAAGCTGAGCAACTGTCCAGCCGACACAACCCCGTCGCCCAGGACCTACGCTTACTGCTAAACGCAGGGTACAAGGACGGACAGCCCGCGCGTCGGGTTGAAAAGAGCGAGGCGGATCAGTTTCGCGTCGTTGCCTTCAGGGTCTACAGTCCGAAAGCTATTGCCAGTATCAGAGAGCCGGAGGATGTGCTGAGAAGCCGGTGCATTGTGGTACGGATGCTCCGCACCACGACGGAGAAGGGAACCCGGATCGTCTCGGAGAGCAGCGAGAACTGGTCCGAGATTCGCCACGGCTTGTACTGTCTAGCCTTAACCCACTTTGAAGCAATCCGGGAGCGTTACCACGACGAAACCCTCTTGGAAGGGCTGAATAACCGTGCAGCCGAACTATACCGGCCTCTTCTGGCAATAGCCGCTTTTCTGGAGGACGAAATGGGAGTCGAGGGTATCCTGGAAAGAGTCAGGGACTTCGCCCGGCGCACAGTGGCGCAAGCTAACGAAGACAGCCTTGACGACCAACGCACGGCGTTGTTGCTGGCCTTGTACCGGTTGACCGAGGAAGGGGACGCGAACGTGACTCCTGGCGAGGTGAGCAGGACGATGACGCATTACCTGGAGGAAGGCAGCGAGATTACCGCCCAGTGGGTAGGGTATCGCCTACGCGAGTTTGACTTCCAGGGCCGCCGGGGCCGGAGAGGGAGGGTGTACCAAATCAGTCGCCAAGCGGTCGAGGACGTGATGAGACGCTATGGCGTCTCCCCACCCCAGGAGGAGCAAGTCCCTGATCTCGGTTCCCCTCCCATCCCCTCAACAGTCACCGAATTCTAAGGCGGCTCTAGGGTGACGGCTGTGACGGCTGTGACGGCTTTGACGGCTTTTTCAGGGTATAAGCGCCCTTCCCGGGGATATAAAGGGTGAAGACCTTGAAGGGTTTGCGAGGGTATACGATGACAACGTTGGAAGAACTGAAACGTGCATACCGTGAAGCACGCGAAGGACCCAGGGAAACACCACGGATGCCCAGCACCTCTGTTCCCCCTACCCGGCTTCTCATCCCTGAGCCGGACTGGGAAGCGTTGGGCATCCGCTTTCCCCTGGACCTACGGGAGCTCCCCTGGGCGTGCGCAAGGCTGGAACAAGCCGGCTACGACGCCTGGGTTGAGGACGACGGATGGCAATTGGTCCTACGATACCGCCTAAACACACAGACGAAGGGGGGTGAACGATGAGACTTCTGGAAGCCGTTGACGCATTCCTGACCGCGACCAGGGCCGACGGTCGCAGCCCCAGGACGGTGGACAGCTACCGGCGGAAGCTGAAGCCCCTGACGGACTTCCTGGGCGACGTGCCGGTCGAGGCGATCACCGCCGACGATCTACGGAAGTACATTACCGACCTGATGGATCGGCGGACCAGGTGGCGTGAGCATCCGAAGCACCGGGAACGGGAGGGCGGGCTTTCGCCCTTCACCATCGCCGGTCACGTTCGGGCTCTCAAGCGACTGTTCAATTGGCTGGAAGGCGAGGGGGTGATCACGAACAATCCCGCCCGCCGTATCAAGACACACCAGCCGAAACAGCGGACGTTGAAGGCGGTCTCCGTCGAGGACTTCCTGGCACTGCTGAACACCACCCAGGGAGAAGGGGTGTCGGACCTACGGGATCGTGCTATCATCCTCTTCCTGGCCGATACGGGATGTCGAATCGGGGGGCTGTGTGGGCTGAGGCTGGACGACCTGGACCTGGAGGAAGAGGTTGCCTTCGTCACGGAGAAGGGGGAGAAGACGCGCCCGGTGCCCTTTACCACGGTGACGGCAGAGGCGTTGAGGGCCTGGCTGGCCGTGAGGCCCGACGCCGGCGAGTACGTCTTCGTCAGCCTGGGCAACAAGGCAGTCGGGCGTCTCACACCCAACGGGGTGCGGCAGATGCTGAGGCGACGGGCGAAGCAGGCCGGGATAACGCGGCCCGTCAACCCCCACGCCTTCCGGCACGCCTTTGCAAGGGAGTATCTGCTGAACGGTGGCGATCTGGCAACGCTTGCCGACCTGCTAGGACACAGCAGCGTTGAGGTCACCCGGTTTTTCTACGCGAGGTTTCGGTACAAAGAGCTGAAGGAAAAGCACGACCGTCATAGTCCGGTAGCGCGATTAGTCGAGAAAGGAGGGCTCCGTGTCCGCTCTTAATCCCTTGGTTGCAGGTTCGAGTCCTGCGCGGGTCACCTGCCTGTTCGTAGCCCTCTTGGCTATCCCAACTGAAAGATGAGCCCTCGATGAGGGCGCACGTCAGTGCGCCCTCATGTGTTCCATCTCCACGCGACCAACCGCAACACCTGGACCTCCTGATCCGTCAGCCCGGCGGCTTCCACAGGGGGCTGCCTTTCTCCCCGGGCCCAAGCCACCACCTTCCTCTTCATAGCCTGGCTGTACCACGTTTCCCCTCGAGTTACTGCTTGCACCGCTGCCACTACAACCTCCGACCCTTTCTCCGCGTGAGCCATCAAGGGAAGCGATCGGACGGCCGTCGCGGGGTCTGGTGCGCCCTCACACCTCTTCGGCGAAGCGGGGGCTGTAGTGGTGGAAAATGAGGTAGCCGATGAGGAGGGTGAGGAAGGCGGTCACGGCGGTGCGGAGGAAGAAGTCCAGGCCGGGCCGAGCCCCCCAGTAGAGGATGTCCCGATAGGAGGCGATGATGGAAGCCATCGGGTTGAGCCGCCGCAGCCAGACCCGCAGGGGGACGGCCACGCCTAGGATGACCCGCTGCTCCGGCACCTGGTTGATGGGGTAGAAGACCGGGGTCAGGAAGAACCAGGCCAGTAGAACCACCCCCAGAATGAGGTGGGTGTCCCGGTAGAAGACGTTCAGCGTGGACAGGATGAAGGCCATCCCGATGGTGAAGGCGACCTGCACCAGGATCACCAAGGGGAGCAGCAGGGCCCACAGTGTGGGGGGGCGGCCCATCAAGGTGGCGAGCACGAAGTAGACGGGGAGGGCGAGGAGGAAGTTGACCAGGTTGGAGAGGACGAGGGCGATGGGCAACACCTCGCGGGGGAAATAGACTTTCTTGATCAAATGGGCGTTGCCCACAATCGTGGCGGTCGCGCCGGCAACGGAGTCCTGGAAGAAGTTCCAGGGGAGCAGGGCGCAGAGGATGAAGGCGGGGAAGGCCGGATAGGCGCTCTGACCGGCCAGGTACTTGAAGACGATGGTGAAGACCACCATCATCAGCAGCGGGTTGAGGAGCGACCACCCTACCCCTAGGATGGAGTTTTTGTAGCGGACCTTCAAGTCCCGCACGACCAGGT
>WFUY01000297.1 GCA_015484715.1 Thermoflexales bacterium
ACCGCGACCTGGCCGGCTTGCTTCGCCCCCGCCAACCGTGCCGGCCGCCGACAGGTTCCCGAGCACCTTTCCCCCTGATCCCGATGAGCCCTCAGAATCCCCCAGACCCCAACAAGATTGACGCGATGGACCGCCAGATCATCGCCGCGCTGAAGGAGGATGGGCGGATGCCCTTCGCCCAGATCGCCCAGCGGCTCGGCGTCTCCCCCGGTATGGTCCGCCAGCGCTTCCACCGCTTGGTGCAGGAAGGCGTCCTCCAGATCGTCGCCGTCACCAACCCCCTCCTCATGGGCTATCCCACGATGGCCCTCATCGGCGTCAAGGCCGACGGCAACCGCCTGGAGGAGATCGCCGAGCAGGTAGCCGCCTTCGACGAGGTGATCTACCTGGTCCTCTGCACCGGCAGCTACGACCTGCTGGTGGAGGTCGTCTGTCGAGACAACGACCACCTGCTCCGCTTCCTCACCGAACGCCTCTACAGCGTCGAGGGCGTGCGCGACACGGAGACCTTCATCTACCTGAAGATCGTGAAAGAGATCTACTCCTGGGGGTCGCCGGAGGGAGAGCCCCAGAACGGGCACGATCGGGAGACGGACGTTCCGCGACGACAGGGCTGAGGTCAGGACGAAAGGGGTTGGGGTGGGGCCCCGGGACCGAGCGATCGGCCGCGGGCTCCCACCCCCGGTCTTTCCACACCACAGGAGGAACGATGAACGCACAAGAGATCGTTCGGCTGAACCGGGAGTACACCTTCTTCTCCTGGGCGGTCCAGGGAACGGTGGACCCCATCCCGATGGCGCGGGCCGAGGGCGTCTACTTCTGGGACGCCGAGGGGCGGCGTTACCTGGACTTCGCCTCCCAGTTGATGAACGTCAACATCGGCCACAGCCATCCCCGGGTGATCCAGGCCATCAAGGAGCAGGCGGACCGGCTTCTCTACGCCGCCCCGTCCTTCGCTACGGAGGTGCGGGGCGAGTTGGGCCGCCGGCTGGCCGAGATCGCTCCGGGCGACCTGAAGAAGACCTTTTTCACCCTGGGCGGGGCCGACGCCAACGAGAACGCCATCAAGATCGCCCGTCTGGTCACCGGCCGCCAGAAGATCATCACCCGCTACCGCTCCTACCACGGCGCGACCTACGGAGCCATCACCGCCAGCGGAGACCCCCGCCGCCTCCCCGTCGAGCCCGGCATCCCCGGCGTCGTCCACATCCTGGACCCCCACTGCTACCGCTGCCCCTTCGGCCAGGAGCCGGAGAGCTGCCACCGGGAGTGCATCGCCCACGTGGAGCAGATCATCCGATTCGAGGGGCCGGAGAACGTCGCTGCCCTCCTCATCGAAGGCGTGACCGGCACCAGCGGCATCATCGTTCCCCCTGACGACTACTGGCCCCGCCTGCGGGAGATCTGCGACCGCTACGGCATCCTGCTCATCGCCGACGAAGTGATGAGCGGCTTCGGGCGCACGGGCGAGTGGTTCGCCGTCAACCGCTGGGGCGTCGTGCCCGATATGATCACGATGGCCAAGGGGATCACCTCCGGCTACCTCCCCCTGGGAGCGGTCATCGTCTCCGAGCGGATCGCCGACTACTTCGAGGACCACATGTTCTGGAGCGGGCTCACCTACAGCAGCCATCCGATGTCCTGCGCCGCCGCCATCGCCACCCTCCAGGTCTACGAAGAGGAGAAGCTGCTGGAGCACACCCGGCAGATGGAGCGGGTGATGGCCGACGGGCTGGCCGACCTCCAGGCCCGTCATCCCAGTGTGGGCGACGTGCGGGGCCTGGGTCTCTTCTGGGTGCTGGAGCTGGTGAAGGACCGGGAGGCGCGGGAGCCGTTGGTGCCCTGGAACGCTCGACCCGATGAGCTGGGGCCGATGCCGGCGCTGACCCGCTTCATGCGCGAGCACGGCCTCTACACCTTCAACAAGTGGAACTGGATCTTCCTCATCCCGCCCCTGCCCATCACCGCCGACCAGATCGCCGAGGGGCTGGCCGTGGTAGACGAAGCCCTAAAGATCGCAGACGAATTCGCGCGATAATCGTCGTGGAGGAGGTGTCTTTTAAGAATAGGTTTGCAAACATTCTCGCAAGAAGGTCAGGAATTCTCGGAGCGCTTGAGGTGGGTCATCGGAGATGGTGCTGGGTTGAACGATTTCCTCTCGCCCATCGTGGAAGTGTTTGGGGAAGGTGGGGATCTCAGGATGGTCTGGGGCGTTGTCGTGACGATGGATCAATCCCCGGACAGCCCGTTGCTCCCAGTGGTAAGCATAGCGGCGGCGGTCCAGGCTGATCCAGACATCAACAAAGGTCCCATCCCGGATGAAAAGGCGCAGCTTGGTAGGAATGGCTGCCCGGCGTCGGAAGAGCTGGACCCTTGTGACGATGTCACCAAACTCTGTCTGAGCGATGCGGGCCAGCTCGTCATACATTGCCTACCTCGGCCAGGAGGCGATGGAGGCGATTCAAGTAGTCTTCCAGCCGTTCCCACTCAATGGCTTCTTCCCAGGCTGGATGGCTGTAGATCTCTCCCCGTTCGATGCGGAGCCGCAGTTCGGCTGAGTTGGGCACACCGTAGCGGTCCTGAAAGTCCGCGATGTCCATCTGAACCGCGCGGATTTCCCGCTCCAGGAAGGATTTCAGGCTGCGCCGGATCAATTCATCGGGCGGAATCTGAAGCGCTTGGGCGATGGTTTGTGTGAGAGTCCCCATAGCTTTACCCCCATCGGTGCGGATGCCTGCCTCGTTGGCGTCTGTATGATACTCGATGTTCTTGAGGAATGCAAGCCCGGTGATTACCCACAAGTTCCAGACGGCTGAGGAAAGCCGACTGAACCCACAAGGAGGAGGATTATGAGACGTTTCATTTGCTCCTACGGATCCCTGCTGATCATGTTGCTCCTGGTCGGTGGGCTGGTGCTGACGGCCTGCGGTGGAAAGGCGACCCCCACGGCGGCCCCTACCCA
>WFUY01000298.1 GCA_015484715.1 Thermoflexales bacterium
AACGCTACCGACGCCTGGCGCCTCGCCTTTTGCAGCAAGAAGAGAACAATACGCCAACGCCGACGCCGACCGTCATCGTCCCGCCCCCTTTCTTGGGACGTCCCTACGCCACGGCGACCCCCTTCCCCACGCCTACCCCAATGGCCTTTGGTTACCCGCTCAATACTTTCTTCGATCACCGCTATCCCATCTACAATTCGGAGCCGGCGGAGGATCAGGAAAATCTTTATCGTTTCGACGGCGCGATGTTTTCCGACGATGGAGAGGCCGGGAAGAGTTGGTATAGTGGACACGACGGCATTGACTACGGCACCCCACTTGGCGTGCCCATCCGCGCGGCGGCGGATGGAAAGGTGGTGTATCGTTATGATCCCTGCGGTTGGATTATCCTTGAACATGAGCAAAGCGAGAGCAAGATCTACACTGAGTATATGCATATGAGTGAGATCCTTGTGAATGAGGATGAGGAAATCACTGCTGGTCAGGTGATCGGAGAAGCAGGAAATGTCGCTGATAATGAGACCTGCTTCTCCAACGGAGCCCATTTGCACTTTGGCGTCCGGCTTTACTATGACGTCCCTGGGTCATCGAACACGAACATCGACCCATTCGGCTGGTGGGGCGAGGACGCCGACCCGTGGGAAGAGGGATTGGAAGAGGAAGAAGGCGTGAACTCCTATGGTGGGTACACCAGTCGCTGGCTCTGGTGGGGAGACGAAGCAGGTGACGGACATTACACCGTGGACGATACCGAGAGTCAGGCACAGTTGTTCTACCCTTCCAACTGGTGGCGCGACGAGAACGGCTACAACGACGGAGCGTGGTGGACGTATGAGGCGGAGAGTGAGGAAAAGAGCAGCAACTGGGCCATCTGGGGTACCTACATCGAGACACCCGGCGAGTACGTGGTGCAGGTCTACTGGCCGGAGAGCGGGGAGGCAGAAGCGACCACGCAGGCGCGATATCAGGTCTACAGCGAGCAGGATGGTTTGCTGGATGAGGTCTTGGTAGACCAGGAGGCTGGCGGTGGGGAATGGTACACTTTGGGTGTCTACGAGTTCTCGGAAGGTCCGGCGGTAGTGATGCTAACCGATTGGGCTGGCGAGGTGCCTGCAGAAATGACGGTAAGGGTGGAACAAGAGACCGATTTGCCCCGCGTTTACTTCGACGCGGTGCGGTGGGCGACGCCGACGCCGGAGGCAACACCGACTCCTACGCCGATGCCAACTCCGACGTTCACGCCTATGCCCAGTCCAACACCAATCCCCACCCTTACCCCTACTTCGGAGCCAACTGCCACGCCCGGTCCGTGGGGGGAATGGGTGGCCGCGGAGGAAGCGGCATTGCAGGAGCGGACGCCTCAGGAGCGAGAAGCCTACTCTCGGCTGTTGAGCCGGGTGCGAGATGAGGTGATGGCTCCCGATCCGAAAGGGGAGGCCTACATTCGACTGGTCTACCGGTATGCGCCGGAGGTGACGGCAATGCTGTTGAGGGATGCGAGGCTGCGGCGGGATGTGGGTGATTTGTTGGAAGAGGTGCGCCCGCTTTTGGAGGAGATGGTAACGGGGAAGGAGCATACCGGGTTGAGTGGGGTATGGATTCGGCGGGCCGCAGGGGTGCTGAAAAGGATGGAGCAACAAGCCGGTCCCGAGTTGCGACGGGAGATTGAGTGGTGGCTGGAATGGCTACCTCGGTTCGAGGGGAAGACCGGGCGGGAAGTTTGGCAGATGTTGCCGGGTCGAGCATTAGATTCGGTATATCCTGGAGAGGCAGAGCCTGAGGCAGCGGTCTTGAGGGGGTTATCCCCGGATGAGGTGAGGGACTATGGGGCGCTATTGAGCCGAGTGCGGGATGAGGTGATGCTGAGGACGGAGGGTGGGGAGGTGTACGTTGCCTTGGTGTATCGCTACACGCCGGAAGTGGTGGGGATTTTGTTAGAGGATGAGGCGCTGAGGCGAGAAACGGAGGACCTGCTGGTAGAGGCGCGTCCCGGAATTGAAACGTTGTTGGGGGAAAGGAGAGGGGAATGGCGATTCAGCCGAGAGTGGGTGGAGCGGATAGAGGAATTGCTGGGGAAGATGGGGGAGCGGGGAAGCCCGACCTTGCGGTCGGAACTCGCATGGTGGCAGGAGCGGGTGAGAGGATGGGCAGGCAAGACTCCACGGGAAGTTTGGGAGAAGCTGGTGGAAGAACGGCGGGTAATGGAGACTCCGCAAGGGCAATGAGGGGCCTAACAACGGCTTCCACCCGACCGCGCCTTCGCGTGGCGCTTCGCTTGCGCTCCGGCGCGGCGGGTGAAGCCTGGCCGTTAGGTGGTGAGAATGAGGAAATTGAGAGGGGAAAGGCCGAGGGGGACGTGATGTGGAAGCTGCTCTATCTCTCCGTCAACGAGTGGGGCAACTTGGGTCGGCGCAAACCCCGCCTGGCCTACGAGTTCGCCCACCAGCCCCGGGTTGCCTCGGTGCTCTACGTGGAGCCCCCGGTGCGCACCAGCCTGCTGGACCTGCTGCGGGGGCGCTTCGAGCCCGGTCACCTGGACAGTCGCCGACGGGACCACTGGGCGGCCCTGCGGGGATGGCTGCGCCCCGTCGCGCCCAAGGTGTGGGCCTACGTGGGTTCGACCAAAACGGTGCCGCTGACCCGCTTTACGGCCCTGCGCCGCCTGACCATCCTGCGTCGGCTCAATCGCACCCTCTACGTCGCCCAAATGCGCCGTGCCCTGCGACGGCTGCCGGGCCGGCACCTCATCCTCTGGCTCACCCATCCCCTTCAGGTCTTCGCCCTGGGGGCCTTCCCGGAGCGGGCCCTGCTCTGCTACGACTGGACCGACGATTGGGCGGAGTTCGACTGGCTGCCGGTGGAGGACCGTCAGGCGCTCATTGACTGGAACGATCGGATCGTGCGGGAGGCGGACCTGGTCTTCGCCGTCTCCGAGTCGCTGGCCCGGCGGGCGCGGCGGCTCAACCCCCACGTCTACCGGGCTCCCAATGCTACCGATCTGGCGGTCATTGGGCGAGCCAGCGAGCCGGATGGTCCCATCGCCCCGGAGATCGCCGCCCTCCCTCGGCCGGTCATCGGCTACATCGGCCAGATCGCCGACAAGATGGACTACGACCTCATCGCCGCCCTGGCCGATGCTCGGCCCCATTGGTCCTTCGTCTTCGTGGGGAAGGTGTGGGCCAACCGGCAAGCGGAAGTGGAGGCCCTTGCCGTCCGGCCCAACGTGCACTTCCTGGGCTTTCGTCCCTACGAAGCACTGCCTGACTACCTGCGGGGGTTTGATGTCTGTGTCATCCCCCACCGGGTGAATGCATTGACCCGTAGCATGAACCCCATCAAGCTGTTCGACTACCTGGCCACGGGCAAACCCATCGTCAGCACCTCTGTTGCGGGCGTTGGGGCCTTTGCCGATGTGGTCCGGGTGGCCGATGGTCCCGATGCCTTCGTCGCAGCTCTCGATGCAGCCCTGGCCGAAGGAGGCGCCCTCCGGGAACGGCGGTTGGCTTATGCCCGCGCCAACGCCTGGCCTGCCCGGGCGGCGCAGATGTGGCGGGCAATCGAGGAGCGAATCTATGGAACACCCTATCTTGCGACGGATACGTCTGATGATCCTTCGCCACTGGGTGCGTCCCCTTGAGCGGGTTGTGCCTCACCTGGAGGCCCTGCCGAAAGGTCCTCGCCGCACCTGGCTCCTGAAGGGGACGCTGGCGTTTAGGGACCTGGGACGGTTGGCGATGAGTCGCCTGCGGGTGAACGTCAAGCGGTTGGTCGGTCCATCCTGGTCGGTCATCTACATCGGTGAGGAGTACTCGATCGAGGAGCTACGCCATGTCCTCTTCCCGGAGCCGGCAGAGGTGGAGCACCTGGGGCGGGTCTTCCTGTGGGAGGTGCCCGTGGTCGCCAACGATTACCTGCATCGGGGAGGGCTCGTCGTCTGCGAGCTGAACCGGTTGGTGACCGGATGGCGTCCGGAGGTGCCTTACTGCTTCCTGGTGCCCCCCTGGGTGCGCCAGGTGATCCCTCTCGACCGTCCGCTGGAGGGCATCCTGGCCAGGATGAACCAGGGGATGCGCCGCAACTTGCGCAAGATGTGGAAGCGGGGCTTCGCCTATCGCTTCACCCAGGACCCGGCGGACTTCGACCACTTCTACCACGAGATGTACCTGCCTTACGTGCAGAAGCGCCACGGCGCGAGGGCGGTCCTCAGCACCTACGGGGAATTGGAGGTGACCTTCCGACGGGGTGGATTGTTGCTGGTCACCCACGGGGGGGAGCCGGTCAGTGGGATGCTGGGGTATGCCGTCGGGGAGATCTGGCGGGCGGCCTCTTTAGGGGTTCACCGAGGCAGCTTCGAGTGGGTCACCCGAGGGGCGATCACGGCGGTCTTTTGGTACATGCTGGAGTGGGCCCGTCAGCAGGGGGCTCGCTTCTACGATATGGGCAGTTCCCGGGCTCGGCTGGGTGATGGCGTCTTCAACTTCAAGCGGCAGTGGGGGGCTCGGATCTCCCCGGTCGTCGGGTATCACACCCGCTGGCTCTTCCTGGCCCGTGAGTTGCCGGCGTCGTTGGCCCACCACCTGACCCAGCAGGGCTTCCTGGCCGAGACGCCGGTGGGGTACCAGGTCGTCGTCATCAACCAGGTCGGTGGGCTGACGGCCCAAGAGGAGCGTCGCCTGGAGCGTATGGCCGCCCAGGCCGGCGCGGCCGGCCTCCTCTTCCTGCCGGAGCCCTACCCGGTAAGCCGGTGGGAGCGGGAGGCGGCGGTGCCGCCGAGGGAAGCGCCGGCTACGTAGCTTTGCCTGGTTATGTCGCCTCCCCGTTGCCTCGGTGCCTCATCACGCCGGATGGATGGATTGATTATGATTACTAAGGAGTGTTAAAATGCGCATTGCAATTTTTGGATTGGGATATGTGGGGTCCGTTTCGTCCGCTTGCTTTGCCCAAGAGGGCCATCAGGTGATCGGCGTGGACATCAACCCGGTGAAGGTGGAGATGATCAACGCCGGGCAGAGCCCGATCATCGAGGCCCACCTGGATCGGATGATCCGGGAGGGGGCAAAGTCCGGTCGGCTGCGGGCCACGACCGACCCCTTTGAAGCGGTTCGGGCCAGTGACCTTTCCCTCATCTGTGTAGGCACCCCCAGCCGGGAGAACGGGAGCTTGGACCTGCGCTTCGTTGAGAACGTCTCCCGCCAGATCGGCGAGGCCCTGGCCGATCACCCGGACTACCACGTCGTGGCCGTCCGCAGCACCGTCCTGCCGGGCACCATTGAGGAGCACGTCATCCCGCTGTTGGAGTCCGGTTCCGGGCGTCGGGTCGGCGAGGGGTTTGGGGTCTGCGCCAATCCCGAGTTCCTGCGCGAGGGGAGCGCTGTCTATGACTTCTACAACCCTCCCTTCACCCTGATCGGTCAGTGGGACGAGCGCAGCGGTCGGCGGCTGGCTACCCTCTACGAGAGCCTCCAGGCTCCCATCGTGCACACCAACATCCGCGTGGCCGAGTTGGTCAAGTACGTCAGCAACGCCTTCCACGCCCTCAAGATCAGCTTCGCCAACGAGATCGGCAACCTGGCCAAGGCGCTGGGGGTGGACAGCCACGAGGTGATGCGCATCTTCACGATGGACACCAAGCTCAACATCTCCCCTGCCTACCTGAAGCCGGGGTATGCCTACGGGGGCTCCTGCCTGCCCAAGGACCTGCGGGCGCTGCTCTACAAGGCACGCCAGGAGGACCTGCACCTGCCCGTTCTGGAGGCGCTCCCCCGCAGCAACGAACTCCAGGCCCGACGCGGGGTGGAGATGGTGATCCGGACAGGGAAGAAGCGGGTGGGCATCTTGGGCCTTAGCTTCAAGGCCGGCACCGACGACCTACGGGAGAGCCCGATGGTCTACCTGGTGGAGACCCTCCTGGGCAAAGGGTACGACATCCGCGTCTACGACGAGAACGTCTCCCTGGCCCGGCTCATCGGGGCCAACAAGCAGTACATCGAGACGGTCATTCCCCACATCTCCTCGCTGATGACGACCTCTCTGGAGGAGGTGCTGGAGCACGCCGAGGTGCTGGTCATCGGCAATAAGGCCCCCGTCTTCCGGGAGGTGCTCAACGGCCGGCGCGATGGACAGATCATCGTGGACCTGGTCCGCATCCAGGAGTCCCTGGAGGGGTTGGGCGACGAGTACCAGGGGATCTGTTGGTAGCGGGGAAGAACTAAGCCGGGCAGCTTTCCATGCTGCCCGGCATCCTTCCGCGTCTTGCCGTAGGGCGGGCTTCCATACGCCTGCCCTTCCGATTTCTAGCTTCAAGGGGCGCGGACGAGGCGGTTGCGGGCCATCTCCGCCGCCGCCTCTCGCAGGGTCACGATGGCTGCAACGCCGGCCACCACCGTTACCCCACCGGCCATCATAAAGACGGCCTCCACGCTGTTCACCACCTTGGCCATCAGGCCGGCCAATCCCTGGGCCAGCGTGGTGGAGATGGCGATGGTCATATTGACCGCCGCTTGGACTCGTCCCAACATCTCGTCAGGGACCAACGCTTGGGTGAAGGTGTCCAGCGCCGCGCGGGCGATCACCAGGCAGAGGCCGATGAGGGCGGTGGTGAGGAGGACGACGGCGTAGTTGGCCGCTGCAGCGAAGGCGATGATGGCCAGCCCCACGATGACCAGGGAGCCTCCCACCAGCACGTTGGCCGGCATCCGTCCCGCCAGCCGGCTCAACACCACTCCCCCGATCAGGATGCCAACCCCCATCATCGAGACCGCGTACCCAAACCCCTCGGCCTGGACGTTCAGGCGGATGTTCAGGTAGCTCAGCCCCAGGACGATAATGGCTCCGATCCCCAGCATCGCGATAGCCGTGATGATGAGGACGATGGTCAGGTCACGCCGCTGCCGGATGAAGGTGATGCCGGCCCGGATCTCCTCCCAGATCTCCCGAGGGCTGGGCCGTCCCTGGTGGTTCTCCGTCGTCGGCGGAGGGATGCGCATCACGGAAACCGCCATCGCTGAGAGGAAGAAGGTGGCGCTGTCGAAGAGGATGGCGAAGGCCGTCCCCAACAGCCCCACCAGGATGCCCGCCAGCGCGGATCCGATGACCAGGGCGATGATGTAGCTCACCTGCATCAGGGCGTTGGCCGTCAGCAACTGGCCTTCACCGATGATGCCGGGTAGGGCGGCGTTGCGGGCCGGGTAGAAGAAGACGGAGACCATCTCCAGCACCACCGCCGTCACGTAGATGATCCAGAAGTGGGATGGGCTGTCCACCAGGAGCACCGGGAGCACCAGGAGGCCGCGCAGCAGGTCGGCGATGATCATCACGTGCTTGCGGTCGAAGCGGTCGGCCGCTGCGCCGCCCAGTAGGCCAAAGGCGACCTGAGAGCCGGTGACGGAGAGGGCCAGAAAGGTGATGGCCAGTGGATCGTCCGTCATCTGGCCGATGATCGCCAGCACCGCCACGAAGCGGAAGCGATCGCCGACCTGGGAGAGGAGCTGACCGGACCAGAGGGCCACAAAGCTGGGGTTGCGCAGCAGGCCCAGCACCACCTGCCGCCGCTCATCCCTGGGCAGCGGGATGGAAGGGGACGAATCGCTCATAGCGGCTTCTCGTAGATGCGATAGGTCTTGTAGACCTTCCCGCCCAGGAAGCGGATGGCCCGGTTCATCATCTCGTTCGTCTCCAGAATCCAGGACATCTCTGCCCAGGTGTACCCCTTGCGCAGCGCCTCCTGGATGGTCTCGTAGTACATCAGCGCGTCTACGCCTCGCCCCCGGTAGGGTTCCAGGACACCTAGGATGAGGACACGGCATCCATCCACTTTGGGGCGCACTTTGTAGTGCCAGAAGAAGCGAAGCAGGGTCCAGAACTCGGGGACACCGGGGCGGGGGTAGGCCCGATGCAGAGCCTGGTTGACATCTGGCAGGGTCAGGGAGAGGCCCACCGGATCCCCCTGGGACGTTTCCACTAGGAAAACCAGGTCGGGGTCTACGATCTGGAGCAGCCCCTTGGCCAGGTGCTCGATCTCGGCGTCGGTCATCGCCACCGCCCCCCAGTTCTTCTCCCAGGCCGTGTTGTAGATGTACTTGATCCGATTCACCTCCTCCCGCCAGCGGCGCTTCTCCAGCTTGCGGATGCGGAACTTGCCCGACCGCTTCACCGCATCCACGACCCGCTGGAGCTTGCGGGGTACTTCGATGCTCCCGTCAGGCCTGAGGTAGGCCGAGGCGTCTATGTAGTAGGCCCACAGGTCCATCGCCTTCTGGAAGCCGAAGCCCTCGGTGAACTCGACGTAGTAGGGTGGGTTGTAGGTCATCATCACCACCGGGGGGCGGTCAAAGCCCTCCACCAGCATGCCGTACTCGTCGTTGACAGAAGGGTTGGCCGGTCCCCGGATGGTGTCCATCCCCTGGGCACAGAGCCAGTCACCGGCGGCCTGAAAGAGGGCGTGGGCGGCCTCTTCGTCGGGCATCACCTCGAAAAAGCCGAAGAAGCCGATCCGGTCGTGATGAGTTCGGTTGTGGTTCTCGTTGACGATGGCGGCGATGGTGCCTACCGGCCTGTCATCCCGCCAGGCGATGAATCGCTCGCAGCGGCTGTGCTCCCAGAAGGGGTTCTTGCGGGGGTCGAAGACCTCGTACTGCATCGAGAGTAGAGGGGGTACCCAGTTGGGGTCATCTTTGTAGACCTGCCAGGGGAATGTGGCGAACTGCTTCTCGTCTGCCCGGCTGTGCACGGGCCGGACCTCCAGGGACGATGGAGCCATTGCAGATCCCTCCCTCCTGTTCGGACGCTCGTCGAACCCGACGGAGCGATTATACAGCATTCTGCCTAAATGTCCAACGGACACAAAAAAGCGGGGTCAGCTAGGACCGACCCCGCTCTTGGGCAGAGGCTACACCCCCATCCCTTCACCAAGCCCCTGAGCGCTCAGGGGAACCCCGAGAGGGACGAGGAAGCTCAGAACTTCGTGCCTCTGGTGATCTTCTCAGGTGTCCCCCGGTGTTTCTTCGAAGGAAGTTCCTGGAGGGAGGCTAGAAGGGCACGGCCTCCTCAGGCACCGGTGGCTCATCCACCCCCGGTTCGCCCATCGTGGTGGACGGGACCTCACCCCGTCCGCCGAGGAACTTCACCGCCAGCGCTGTCAGTTCGTAGGACGCCCGGGGTTTCCCATCCTGGCCGGTCCAGATTCGCGGCCCCCCGGTCTCGGGGTCCGGGTTCATCCGCCCTTCGATCAGAACAGCACGCCCTTTGCTCAGATATTCGTTGCAGATCTCGGCAGTGCGGCCCCAAGCTGTAACCCGCCACCAGGTTGTGCGCTCCTGTTGCTGGCCATCTTGATCGGTCCATCGTTCGTTGGTGGCGACGGTGAACGTAGTCACGGCCCGCCCGCTGGGGGTGTAGCGCATCTCGGGGTCGCGCCCCAAATTGCCGGCGATGATGACTTTTTGAAACATCGGTTTCCCTCCTTCCGCCGTGGGTGGTCTGAGCCCTGCAGGCCGAACAAATGTACCAAACGCGCTAGCCTATAGTTTACCGCAGAGCGGGGCTTCTGTCAACTTGAACGAGCGAGGTGATTACCCGTGTTCTTTTGGAGATAGGGAGACTAGCCGTCCACGAATGGGGCACGAATACACGAATTAAGGACCGCCTCATTCGTGCATTTGTGAGAAATTCGTGGACGGCCTGCTACGGACCACTCTCTCGCTCACTTGTGGGTAATCACCGGGAACGAGCGAGGACCGCTGTTCATTGGAGCTGGTACAGCTCCCCGTACTTCGTCCTCAGGTACCGGATATAGGGCTCGATGGTCAGGGGACTACCGGTGACCCGTTCGATCAATTCAGCGGGCATGTACTTGCGCCCATGCTGGTAGATGTGCTCCTTCAGCCAGGTGTGCAGGGTGCCGAACTCCCCCTGTTCTATCTCGGCGGGGATCTCAGGATGGGCTTGCAAAGCGGCCTCGAAGAATTGGGCGCTTATGATGTTGCCGAGGGTGTAGCCCTGGAACGCGCCGCCGATGACCCCACTGTACCAGTGGACGTCCTGGAGGACGCCGTCCCGGTCGTCCGGCGGAGCGATGCCCAGGTCGGCCTCGTAGCGCTCCCGCCAGGCTTCAGGCAGGTCCCGCACGGTCAACTGGCCCTCCAGCAGGGCCAGTTCCAGCTCGAAGCGGATGATCACGTGCAGGTTGTAGGTCACTTCGTCGGCGTCGGTGCGGATCAGCGAACGTTCGACCTTGTTGATGGCTTGGTAGAAGGTCTCCAGCGAGACGTTGCCCAACTGGTCGGGGAAGACGGCCTGGAGGCGGGGGTAGAAGGAGCGCCAGAAGCTGAGGCTGCGTCCGACCAGGTTCTCCCACAGGCGGGACTGGCTCTCGTGGATGCCGGATGAGGCCCCGCGGGCCAAGGGGGTGCCTTCGTACTCTGTGCGGATCCCCTGTTCGTAGAGGGCGTGGCCGGCCTCGTGCATCGTGCTGAAGAGGGCCTCACCCAGGTCGTTCTCCTTGACCCGCGTTGTGATCCGCACGTCGCCCAAGGAGAACTTGGTCATGTAGGGATGGTGGGTCTTGTCCTGCCGCCCCCGCCGAAAATCGTAGCCGAAGCGCCGGATCACCTCCTGACCGAAGGCCAGTTGCTGGGCCTCGGGAAAGGCCTGATGCAGGCAGGAGTCATCGGCCGGCGGCTGGGCGGTGATGGCCTGGACGATGGGGGCGAGCTGCTGCCGCAGTTCGGCGAAGAGGGTGCTCACCGCCGAGGCCGTCATCCCAGGGTCGGAGAAGTCAATCAGCGGATCGGCGATGTGCTCGTAGCCGGGGAAGAAGTTGGCCAACTGTCGGCTCAGGTCCAGTGTCTTCTCCAGGTAGGGCTGCACAGCGGCGAAGTCGTTGGCCGGTCGCGCCTTGGCCCAGACCTCGTAGGTGGCGGCGATGTGGCTGGAGAGCTCCGCCATAAAGGCGGGAGGTACCTTGATCGCCTTCTCGTAGTCCCGCCGGGTTACCCGGATGAGGCTGGCGTCGTCGGAGTCGTAGGGCAGACTTTCCTCGTAGAGGCGCAGGTCGTCCAGAAGCTTGCCGATGGCCGGATCGGTGAACTTCTCGTGGGCCAGCCGCCGCAGCGTGGCGATCTGCCGGGCGCGGGCCGGTGCCCCTCCGGGCGGCATATAGGTCGTCTGATCCCAGTACAACAGCGCGGCCGCCGCGTTGAGATCGCTGACTTCGAGGAGACGGGCTTTCAGCTCTTTCAGCTTGGCTTCCACAGGCTTCCCTCCTTTAGTCGAGTTGCTCGATGGCTCTAACGAAATGTTAACGTTGGACTAACCGATCTCTCATACAAGGATGGTATACTGACGCTCCCACAGGCAGGCGAGGTCGGGCCTACGGGAGGATTGCGGGCAACCAACGAACTGGTAATCAACTTGTAACCCTGATAGGCGCATCTTTGATTTAAGATGAGCACGGAAGTACTGGCAAAGGAGGTTTGTGGCGTGATGAAGCGGCTCAAGCGATTCTTCCAGTGGATCCGTGTGTCAGATGTCGTGGCGGTGACCTTTACTTGGATGGGAGCTGGCGCGGCTTGGATGGGAGATTGGGGTCTCTGTGCTCTCTTCCTGGCAGCCGGCGCCGTTTCTCTCTGGGCGGGTGGTTTGTAGCGTCTCCAAAAGCGCTCAGCGGAGCGCTGCCTGAAGTACCGCTATCCCCACTTGAACAGCCTGGCGCGGTCCCTCTTCTCCCCCGTGCTCCAGGAGAACCGCAATGGCATAGCGAGGTGCCCCGGCTGGGGCGTAGCCGATGAACCAGGCATGGGGCGGACGGTTGGCTCCCGCAACGGCGATGCTGCCATGGCCGACCACCTTCCCCTCTCCCCAACGGGGCATCACCGACCGTAGTCTGGACACAGGTGCCGGGCGCAGAACGCGCACCGGTTTTCCTCTGGCCCCTTCCCAGGGTTGCATCTGTCCCGTCAGGTCCTCCACCTCCAGCACCAGGCGGGGGGCTGGTCTTTCGCCGTCCCTGGCAATGGTGGCGGCCACCAGGACCATTTGTAGAGGGGTGACGGTTAGGTCTCCCTGGCCCAGCACTGCTCGGGCCAGCCCCTCAGGGCTCTTCAGACGGGTGGGATCGAAGCGTCCGGCCTCTGTAGGCACCTCCAAGGGAGGAGGCTGGTTCAACCCCCAGCGGACAAAGGCGGTTGCCACCCGTTGGACTCCCATCTGCTCGCCCAGGGCCAGGAAGGGAGCGGGGCAGTTGGCCTCGTAGGCTTGGGCCAGGGGAGCGACCGTCGGGATCCCTCCCGGTGGCTGACAGGTGAGGACTAGGTCGTCCAGCCGGACGGCCTGGGTTGCGTTTTCCAGCAGAGCGTCAGGATCGGCCAACCTTGCCGCGATGCCTTCGGCCAAGAGGAGGCTCTCCAACACGCCCCCCGGCTGATAGAGCCCCTGGGTCACCCGGTTCAGGAGCGGAGCCATCGGGTCCTGACTCAGCGCCTCCCACGTTTCATCCAGTTGGTTGGGATCGAAGGTGGGATGGCTGACCATCACCAGGAGATCGCCGTTCGTGATGTCTATCAGGACGACGGCCCCGACCTGCTTCCCTAGGGCGTTGTCAGCGACCTGCTGGAGCGACACGTCCAGGGTCAGGCGCACATCCCGCCCCACCGGCACCCGGTGCATCAGCCTCTCCAACCAGCCCTCCCAGTCCACCTCCTCGCGGGTTCCCCGCAGCACCTCGTCAAAGGCGGCCTCGATCCCTCCCACACCGTGGCGCAGGCTGTAGTAGCCGACGACCGGCGCGGCGACCGGATAGGGATAGCGCCGTTGGTGGGCCTCCGGTGGCCCCACCGTCTCGGCCAGGACAACCCCCTGCCGATCCAGGATGCGCCCCCGCTGAATACGCCGTTCTGCGATCAGCCGGCGGGGGTTGTCCTCCCGCGCCTGGAGGGATGGTCCTCGCCAGAGGCTCCAGTACCCTCCGCTAGCCCCCACCAGGAGGAAACCGACCAGCATCAGCCCCCCGACCCGACGGATGGCCGACGGGCGGGCCAAGGGGCGGAGCCGTTGGTTGGCACTTATGGGCTTCCTCTCCGGAGCTTCGACCGCCAGCCCGTTCTCGTGGGAGATGGCCAGCAGCAGACCCAGGGTCAGGAAGCTGCTCAGAAGAGAGCTGCCGCCGTAGCTGACGAAGGGAAGCGTCACACCGGTCAGGGGGATCAGCTTCAGCGTGCCCGCCATGATCGTCCACGCCTGCAACCCCAGCATCGTGGCCAGGCCGGCAGCCAGCAGTTGTTGAAAGCCGGTGCGGGCTCGCAGGGCCATGCGATAGCCCCGGAGCGTCAGCAGGGCGTAGAGGGCGACGGCGGCCAGTACCCCTAGCAGGCCGAACTCCTCGCCGATGGCGGCGAAGGGGAAGTCGGTGTGAATGGCCGGGATGTAGGGGGTTGGATAGCCCAGCCCTAGCCCTTGGCCCAGGAGCCCGCCGGCGGCGAAGGCCAGCAGGGACTGAACGATCTGGTAAGCCCGGCCTCCGGCCTCTGACCAGGGGTCCAGCCAGATGTCCACCCGCAGCGCTACCCGGCCTGACAGGCGGTAGGCGATGGCCGCGCCGATGACGAAGAGGGTCAGCCCTAGCAGGATGTCCCCACCCCGCCCACCGGCCAGGTAGAGCATCACCAGGAAGGTGAAGAAGAAGAGCAGAGCGGCCCCCAGGTCCTGTTGCCAGGCCAGGAGCACCATCGCCAGCCCCCACATCGCCAGCAGAGGGACCAAGTAGGGGAGGACGGGCGAGGCGGGAGGCCGCGCCGTGCGCCTCCAAGGAGGGGGCTGGGAGAGGGAGCCCACCGGCCAGGTCTCTGGGTAGAGGAGCGCCCGTTTCTCGGCCAGGTAGGCGGCCAGATAGACGATCATCAGCAGCTTGAGGGGCTCCGAGGGCTGGAAGTAGAGGGGACCCAAGCGGAGCCAGAGCCGGGGGCCCTGACCGGAGGGGTTGGCCCCAAAGACCAACGTCGCTGCTAGGAGGGCCAGTCCTCCCAGGAGCCAGGTGTACTTGAAGCGCCGCAGCCAGCTCAGGCTAGGGACCCGCCCCTGGGGTCGGGAGAGGAGCCCCACCAGGATCAGGGTCGCCGTCCCGATGACCATCCAGATGATCTGGCGAGAGAGAA
>WFUY01000299.1 GCA_015484715.1 Thermoflexales bacterium
GACCTGATGTTCTCCCCCTCCACAGCCCGTATGTGGGGCGAGCACCGCCTTCCGACCCCGTTTTCGCTACCCCAGTGGGGTGATCTAGGGAATGTCACCGAACTTGGAACAGTCACGTCCATTCCGTCGGTGTGCAACCCGAATCGGTTGGGAGATGTCCAGGCAATTGGCAGGTCGTCCCCGCGCCAGTTTGTCCTGGTCATGCCCATCTCGTGGTCCCCCGACCTCATATGTGGTAGCAGGCTACCTGGTGCCCCCCACCCTTGTCCTCCAGAGGGGGATGCGGGTTGTCCCGACAGAAATCGTCGGCGATCGGGCAGCGTTCGTAGAAGCGACAGCGAGGGGGTGGGTCAATGGGCTTGCTGATACCGCCCTTGATGATCACCGGCGGTCGCTCGTGGCGGGGGTCGGGCACCGGCACCGCCGAGAGGAGCGCCCGGGTGTAGGGATGGAGGGGGTTGTGCAGGACCTCCTCCGTGGATGCCATCTCCACGATCTTGCCCAGGTACATCACCCCGATGCGGTCGCACATATAGCGGGCCACCGCCAGGTCGTGGGTGATGTAGAGGTAGCTCACCCCCAGTTTTTCTGCCAACTCCATCATCAGCTTCATCACGCTGGTGCGGATGGAGACGTCCAGCATCGAGGTGGGCTCATCGGCCACGACGAAGACGGGGTCTACCACCAGCGCGCGGGCGATGGCCACCCGTTGTCGCTGCCCGCCGGACAATTCATGGGGGTAGCGGAACATGAAGCTGGCCGGCGGGGAAAGCCCCACCAACGCCAACAGCTCCGCCACCCGCTCCTCCCGCTCCGCCAGGGTGCCGATCCCCTGGACAACCAGCGGTTCGGCGACCGTGTCGTAGATGGTCAGCCGGGGGTTCATGGACTCGTAGGGGTCCTGGAAGATCATCTGGACGCGGCGGCGGAACTTCTTCATATCTCGCCTTCGGATGGTCGCCACGTCCAGCATCTCGCCGTCGGACTGGAGGTAGATGTGTCCCTCGGTGGGGTTCAGGAGCTTGACGAGCAACTTGCCCGTCGTCGTCTTGCCGCACCCCGACTCGCCGACCAACCCCAGCGTCTCGCCAGGATAGATCTCAAAGTCGAGCCCATCCACGGCGTAGACGAAGTGCTCTGCCTTGCGGAAGATTCCCCGGGTGAGGGGGAAGAGCTTGCGCAGATTTTCGACCCTGACGAGAGGATCAGTGGGAGCCATAGTCTACCTCCATAGGATGCCAGCAAGCAGCGTAGTGACCATTTCCGTAATCCTGGAAGGGCGGCTCCTGCTCTATGCAGATGCCCGTTGCCCGGGCACAACGGGGATGGAAACGACAGCCCGACGGTGGGTGGAGCAGATTGGGCGGTTCACCGCCCAGCGTGACCAGGTCCCGCTTCTCGCCGTGGATGCTGGGAATGGAAGCCATCAGCCCTGCGGTGTAAGGATGCAGGGGACGTTCGAAGATGTTCACGGTGTTGGCAAGCTCCACTAGCTTGCCGGCATACATCACGCCGACGCGGTGGCTCACCTCGGCGATCACCGCGATGTCGTGGGAGATGTAGATCATCGCCATCCCGATCTTCTTCTGGATCTCGGTCAGCCGCTTCAGGATGCGGTCCTGGACGATGACGTCCAGAGCTGTGGTCGGCTCGTCGGCGATGATCACGTCGGGATTGCAGGCCAGGGCCATAGCAATGACAGCCCGCTGACGCATCCCGCCGCTGTACTCATGGGGATAGCGGTCCATCAGGGCCGGGTCCAGACCCACCAACTGGTACAGCTCGGCCACCCGCTCCCGGGCCTGCTGGCGGGAGATGTCGCCCCAATGAAGCTCCAGGGCTTCGATGATCTGATCCCCCACTCGGTACACAGGGTTCAGCGAGTTCATCGCTGCCTGGAAGATCATCGAGATGCGGCCCCACCGCACCTTCTGCATCTCCGGCTCTGGGAGGGAGAGCAGTTCCAGATCGCCCAGCCATATCTGCCCACCCAGGATGCGGGCGTTGTCGGGCAGCAGGCGCAGGATAGACATCGCCACCGAGGTCTTGCCACACCCCGACTCCCCCACCAGCCCTAGCGCTTCCCCTTCGTGAAGGCTGAAGGAGACATCGTCCACCGCTGCGACTTCACCACCCCGGGTGGTGTAATGCATCGTCAGGTTTTCAACGGAGAGCAAAGGTTTCGTCATACCAGTGTTCCTCTTTCCTGCTGACGTTGGAATGGAATTCGGAGGGGGCATTCACGGCTATGACATTCTGGGATTTACCGCCTCCGCAACCGCGGGTTAACCACCTCGTCCAGAGCCCGCCCCACCAGGTAGAAGGCAGCGCACAAGAGGGTGATCGCCAGGCTGGCCGGGATCAGGAGGTACCAGGTGTCGAAGCGGAGCAAGTATCCAAACAACTGGGTGGTGTTGATCATAATGCCCCAGCTCATCTGGATGGTCGTCAGGCCAAAGTAGGAGAGCACCGCTTCGGAGAAGATCGCCCCGGTGACGACGAACATCATGTAGAGCAGCGAGATGGGCAGCAGGTTGGGGATCATATGCCGGAAGATGATGTGGAAGTCGCTGCCACCGGCAACCCGGGCCGCCTCGATGAAGGGTTTCACTTTGATCGTCAGGGCCTGGGATTTGATGATGATCGTCGTGCCGCCGAAGCCGGAGAGCAGACCAATGACCAGGGCCAGCTCGATCATTCCCACGTCGGTCAGGGCGCTGAGGACGATGAGGATGGGGAGGAAAGGTACCATGATCACCAGGTCCGCCAGGCGCATCAGAATCGTGTCTATGATGCCTCCGTAGTAGGCGGAGACGGCTCCGATGGTGGTGGCGATCACCACGGTCACCACTGCCGAGAGGATGCCCAGGGCGAACTCGTAGCGGGTGCTATACATCAACTGACTCAGAATGTCCCGCCCCAAGGGATCGGTCCCCAGGAGATGGCGTGCGGAGGGTGGCGAGGGATGGAAGGGGATCTCCATATCGTAGCCCGAGATGGGATCGTAGACCCGGGGCTCCCAGATGGTGTTCATAAGGATAGGATGGGCAAGGGCGAAGAGGGCAAAAAAAAGGATAACGCCCAACCCGATCAGTCCAATGGGGTTTTCCGAGAACATCGCCCAATTGGTGCGCAGCGATTTCCAGAACAGGCTTAAGCGCACACGCCACAGGGGGACGTAGACATGCTCCGTCGTAGCAGTTGCTTCGGCCATCCTTCTCTCCTGCTAGTGATAACGAATGCGTGGATCGAGAAAAGCGTAGCCAATATCGGCGATCAGGTGGCTGATCAGGGTCATCACCCCGACTACGGTCAGCGTTCCCATAGCGACAGGAATATCGGCCACGAGGGCGGAATTCAGCAACGTCAGGCCGATGCCCGGCCACGAGAAGATCGTCTCGGTGATGATCCCACCGCTGACGGAGTTGCCCAGGCTGAAGACGAGGCCGGTCCACACCGGCAGCAGCGCATTTCGGGCCACGTGCTTATCCCGCACCACCTTGTCGGGCAGCCCCTTCGCCCGAGCCGTCAAGACGTAGTCCTCCCGCAGCGTCTCCAGCATGCTGGTGCGCGTCAGCAGCATCGTGCCGCCGTAAGCAATCAGCGTTACGGTCAGGACGGGCAAGATGAGGTGACGAGCAATGTCCCAGGCGTAGAATCCCAATCCGCTGAGACGCCAGTAAAGGAGCATACCAACCAGGGGGACGAGGAGGCTGGCCGCGCGGAGAACGAGACGTTGTCGGCGGGGCACCCGATTGGAGAACCAAAATCCCACGAAGACGATCACCAGGGCGAAGAAGGAACTCCAGATCATTCGAGCGAAGACAGCGTTGGCGGAAATGGGAGCATCCAGCCACTTGAGGGGGTCTAGAAATTTGCCTGCCGGGAGCCAGTTGAGGGCAACGGCGAAAAGCCAGATCATCATCAGGGCGAACCAAGGGGTGAAGACGGTGTACAACGTCACGCCTGTAATCGTTGAGGCGTACTCAATCCATCCCCCCCGACGCCAGGCGAGGATCTTCCCTGTGACGAAACCGGTCCAGAAGGACAGGATGGAGGCGGTGAGGAAGAGCACCACCGTGCGAGGCAGCCGTTCTTTGATGATGTCTATGACCGGCCTGGGGTACTCCTGGAACGAGACCCCTAGATTACCCCGGTAAAAGTTCCCGATGTAGGTGATGAACCGCTCGGCCGGAGGACGATCCAGCCCGAGCTGGGCACGGAGTCGTTCCCGCTCGGCGGGGGGGATGTTGG
The DNA here is from genome assembly GCA_015484715.1 of Thermoflexales bacterium. Classification (GTDB taxonomy): domain Bacteria; phylum Chloroflexota; class Anaerolineae; order S140-20; family S140-20; genus S140-20. The sequence goes on from WFUY01000299.1 coordinate 4,255, forward strand.
GATCCAACGTGAGAAGGTCAGCGATGTCGCCAGGCTGAGCGTCAATGAGAAAGTAGGTCACTGCCTGGAATAGCAGCAGGGTAATGAGCATCTGGACGAAACGCCTGCCCAGGAATCTCCACATCGTGTCACTCCTATGACTCCTGCGGTACAGAGTTTCAGGTAGACAGGGGGAGCGGGCAGGTTCCCCGCCCGCTCCCTTTTAACCTTGTTCAGGATGCCTCCGGCTTATTTCACCAGCGGCTTGGCATCCGTTTGGAACCCGGCTGCATCCACGATCCCGCCCAGGACCTCGGTGTAGGGCAGTTCGATGTTGTTGCGGATCAGGTCGGTGACCCGCTTGTAGAAGAGCGGGATGTAGGGGCGCTGATCGGCGAGGAGCTCCTGCATCTGGAAGCAGAGCTGCCGGGCCTCCTCGATGTCGGTCGTGCTCATGAACTTGTTGACCAGGTCGTCATACTCGGGGTTGTTGAAGCCAGGGGTGTTGTAGTTGCCGGAGGTGGCGGTGTCGTTCCACGACGCCCAGAAGGCCTCGTAGTAGTCCGGGAAGGCCGGGTTGCCCAGGCTCCACCCCAAGATGTACATGTCGAAGTCGGCGTTGATGAAGACCGGGCCGAGGATGTTGTTGAAGCCGGTCAGCTCGGACTTCACGGGCATGCCGAGCTCGCGGGCCCACTCGCTGATCCACTGGTTGAAGGTGGCGCGGATCGGATCGTAGGCCGGGCCAGGGCCAAGGATGGTGACCTCAGGCATCAGCTCGCCGTTGGGCATCCGCAGCCCCTCGCCGGGGATCACATCGCTGGCATCGGGATCCCACTGGGGCTCCTTCTCCCAAGTCCAGCCGGCCTCCTTCAGCACCTGGACGGCCAGGTTGATCCGCTCCTCGCGGGAGAGGCCCTTGTAGGGATGGTTCTCCTCCACAGCGGGGTTGTACCAGAAGCCGTTGCCGGGCGGCATGGTGGAGTACATCGGGTAGACCACGCCCTGGAGGACGTTGTTGATCACGAACTCCTTGTCAATGATGATGTCGAAGGCCTGGCGGAATTCGTACTCCGACATGGGGTACTTGCGCATGTTGAAGGCCAGGTAGAACATCCCGTAGTCGGGGTTGTCGTAGGCGACGATTCCCTCACCCTGCATCGCCTTCTCGCGCAGCCCCCGGGACAGCCCCAGCGGGTTCAGCACGTAGTCCACTTCGCCGTTGGCCAGGGCCAGGAAGGCCGCGTCCTGAGAGCCGTAGATGGAGAGGATCACGTTGGGGGCGTAGGGGCCGGAGACGTAGTCCAGGGTGACGTCACCGGTCGCCTCGCCGTAGTACTGGCGGACGGTGCCGTCGGGCAGCTTCTGCACCCAGGTGCCGTCGGAGTACTCGATGATCTCCGCGCCCTTGAAGTAGTAGTTGGGGTTCTGGCTCCGCTGGACGAAGGCGCCGGGCTCCCACTTGTCGGTGATGAAGCCACCGAAGACGGGCGAGCCGGTCGCGTCGGCCTCGTAGAGGGTCTTGCGAGCGTTCTCGAAGGCCTCGTCGTAGGCAGCCCACGCCTCGCACGCCGCCTTCTCTTCATCGCTCAGATCCTCGGCCTCGCAGTCCTCCGGCCGCTCCACATCGGGCTTCTCCACGGCTTCAATGTAGGAGTAGGCCTCCTTGACCACCGGCTCCCAGAAGTGCTTGGGGAGGATGGGCGCCAAGGCCACACCGGCGTTCCAGATGCCCAGGCTGGGGGTCACGTTGAAGGTGTAGCGGACGGTGAAGTCGTCCACCGCCTCCGCCGTCACATCCGCCCCCAGCGGCGCGCAGGAGTTGGGCCAGTTCTGGGTCAACTGCAGGTCTTTACAGGTGTTGTGGGTGAAGACCACATCCTGGGCTGTGATGGGCTCACCGTCACTCCAGGTAGCATTGTCCACCATCTCGACCTCGATGACCCACAGATCCCCTTCCTTGCGCGGCTCGGGGATGTCTTTCGCCAACACGGGGACGAAGGCAAAGGTCTTGTCGGCCAGTCCAAAGAGAGAAGCGGCGTAGCCGGTGAGCACGTAGCTCGTCCAGACCGAGGACCCCGGACCAAGGTAGTTCCAATAGTTGAGGGAGACCGGCTCCTCAAAGATACCGATGCGGTAAGGACCGATCTCAGCCTCCTTGGGGGGCTCTGGCGTGGGGGTGACGACCTTCTCGACGATCTTGGTCTCCACCACCTTCTCGCCTTCCTTCTCCACGACCTGTGTGACCACCACGGTCTCCTTGATGACCTGAGGGGTCGGCTGAGCACAGGCCGAGAGGACAACGCTGGCGATGAGCACCAGGGCCCACAGGGTCAGCCACTTTCTAGCAAGCATTTCCTCCTCCTCCTTTGTGAGTGGGTGGAAACGAGACTAAGGGATTTTCGCAAGGCGATCCTTGGAGATTGGGCCTATCGGTTTCTCTTTGGACAAATCACCCCCTTTCGCCGCAGCTAGACCCGGATACGGACGAGAGAGCCAAACGCTTGTTCACGTGTCAATCTCTGGAGGATGTTCCACTGGGGTGGGATCCAAGCATTGCCCTTTTGCCTGGTGTGGGGATATGAGGCGCCATATTGAGACGGGGATGCTAAGGTGATCAGCCTTCTGGGAAATCAGGCTCCCCTATTGTAATCGAGTTTCCTGAGAAAGTCAAGGCGGTCCGGCTAAAAATTGCAGGGAATGGGTCCAAAATCGGCTATATCTCACCCCCGGAGAAGGTGACTCACTGAAGCGGCTCCTGAGAGACCGGCTCCGCCTGCGGGACCGGCTCGATGACCATCTCCTCCAGGGGCTGGTGCGTGAAGGTGAGCCCCTCCTCGCCCACGTCTATCAGCACGTGGTCGCCCGCCTGGAACTCCCCCTGGAGCAGTCGGACGCTCAGGGGACCCTCCACGTACCGCTGTAGAGCTCGGCGCAACGGACGCGCTCCGAAGTCGGGATCATACCCTTTCTCCGCCAGCCACTCCCGCGCTTTCTCGGTCAACGACACTGTCAGCCCCTGCTCCTCCAGTCGCTCCGCGATCTCCCGCATCTGCAGGTCCACGATCTCCTTCACCTGCTCCTGGGTGAGCCGGTTGAAGATGATGATCTCGTCCACCCGGTTGAGGAACTCCGGACGGAACGCCTTACGCAGGGCCTTCTCAATCTCGGCGTGGGCCTCCCGCTCCGCCTGGGCTTCGTCATCCTCGCCGGTGATGAACCCCAACGCCCCGCCCCGGCGGGTGTAAGCCGTGCCCAGGTTGCTGGTCATAATGATGATCGTGTTGCGGAAGTCCACCGTCCGCCCCTGTCCATCGGTCAGCCGGCCATCTTCCAAGATCTGCAGCAGGGCATTCCAGACGTCGGGATGGGCCTTCTCGATCTCGTCGAAGAGGACAACCTGGTAGGGCCGACGGCGGACCGACTCGGTGAGCTGGCCGCCCTGATCATAGCCCACGTAGCCCGGCGGTGCACCGAAGAGGCGGCTGACGGTGTGGGACTCCTGGTACTCGCTCATATCAATGCGCAGCAGCGCGTCCTCATCGTCGAAGAGGAACCAAGCCAGGGCACGGGCCAACTCCGTCTTGCCCACGCCGGAAGCGCCCAAGAAGATGAAGCTGCCGATGGGGCGGCGTGGGTCCTTCAGCCCGGCCCGGGCGCGGCGGATGGCCTCGGAGACGGCGTGGATCGCCTCATCCTGTCCCACGATCCGCTCGTGCAGCCGTTCCTCCATATGTAGCAGCTTCTCCGCCTCCGTTTCCATCAATTGGGTCACCGGGATCCCGGTCCAGGAGGCGACCACCTCAGCGATGTCGTTGGCGTCCACCACCTCGTCGAGGGCGTGCTCCCGCCGCCAGGCGTCCCGGCGGGCGGTGAAGGTCTGCTCCAGGCGCAGTCGTTGGCTCTTGTACTCGGCGGCCCGCTCGTACTCCCGGGCCGACCAAGCAGCCTCCTCCTCGGCCTGGAGTCGGTCCAACTCCTTCTTCAGTTCCTTCAGGTCGGGGGGAAGGGTGTAGAGGGCGATGCGCAGCTTGGCTGCTGCCTCGTCAATCAGGTCAATCGCCTTGTCGGGGAGGTGGCGCTCCGTGACGTAGCGGTGGGCCAGCTTGGCGGCGGCCACCAGCGCGTCGTCGGAGAAGGTGACCTTGTGGTGAGCTTCGTACCGATCCCGCAGGCCCCGCAGGATCTCGATGGTCTCCTCGACGGTGGGCTCGTCCACGAAGATGGGGGCGAAACGGCGCTCCAGGGCCGCATCCCGCTCGATGTACTGGCGGTACTCGTCCAGCGTCGTCGCCCCGATGCACTGGAGTTCCCCTCGGGAGAGGGCAGGCTTGAGCATGTTGCTGGCGTCCAGGGCCCCGCCGCCGGCTCCCGCACCGACGACGGTGTGCAACTCGTCAATGAAGAGGATGATCTCACCCTCCGAACGCTGAATCTCCTCGATGGCCGACTTCAACCGCTCCTCGAAGTCGCCCCGGAAACGGGAGCCGGCGATCATCGCCCCCAGGTCCAGTTGCACCACCCGCTTGCCCATCAGGATCTCGGGTACATCGTTGGCGGCGATCTTCTGGGCCAGCCCCTCGACGATGGCCGTCTTGCCCACGCCGGCCTCCCCGATGAGGACCGGGTTGTTCTTCGTCCGGCGGGAGAGGACCTGGATGACCCGCAGGATCTCCTCATCGCGTCCGATGACCGGGTCCAGCTTCCCCTCGCGGGCCATCTGGGTCAGGTCCCGGCTGTACTTCTCCAGAGTACGAAAGCGGCTCTCGGCGTGGGGATCGGTAATCCGCTGTCCACCTCGGATCACTTTGATGGCATCGTAGATACGGCCCTTGGTCACCCCGTTCTCGGCCAGGATACGGGCTGAGGCGGTGTTCCGCTCGCTGGCGATGGCCAGGAAGATGTGCTCGGTGGAGATGTACTCATCACCTAGCCGGTTGGCCTCTTGATTGGCCAGGTCCAACACCCGCTTGACGCGGGGTGTGATGAAAACCTGCCCGGTCCCCCCGATGCCGTAGATGGTCGCCCGGGGGCTGGCCCGCAGCACGCTGTCTATCCGTCGTCGAATCTGCTCGATGTCACATCCCAGATGCTTCAGGATCTGGGGGACGACGCCGTCCGGCTGTTCCAGCAAGGCCAGCAAGATATGCTCGGTATCCACCTGGTGGTGACCATATCGCTGCAGGATCTCGTGAGCACGGGCTGCAGCGTCCTGTGCACGTTCGGTAAAACGGTCCAATCGCATCATCGCTACCCACCCTTTCGGGTCAAGTGGTCGGATAGTCTGATGGTCAGATGGCCTGGTGGTCCGGTAACCAAGCGACCAAGTGACCACCCGACCAAGTGGCCCAATGACCAAGCGACCACCCGACCAGGCGATTATCTGACCCAATTATACTCCAGGCCACCCTTGACGTCAATGGTGCGGTGGCGACCGCCGACCAGGGGAGGCACCGAGGACCAAGGACTGAGGATCAAGGACCACCTGACCAGGCGACCAAGCGACTACCTGACCATTTAACGCCCTTTTTACGCTGACTTAACGCGCCCCTTACGGACAGCCTCCCAGGACTGTGTTAAGCTGAGAGCGCACTTGCCGCCTGCAACTTGCCACTTGCCATTTGCAACTTACCCGAGGAACCAGAATGCCCACCGTCAACCATCTAACCCCGCTCATCACCGCCCTCGAGATGGGATTGTTACTGTGGGCCGGCTACCTCTTCGTCTTGACCATCGCTGGCCTCTCTGTGCCTCGGCAGACCCCTCTGTTCCCCCATCCCCGCCATCGCTTCGCCATCCTCATCCCTGCCCACAACGCGGCCTCCCTGCTGCCCGGCCTGCTTGACAGCCTGGCTGCCCAGCGCTACCCCCGGGAACTCTACGATGTCTACCTGGTGGCCGACCGATGCCGGGACTACACCGCCCGGATCGCCCGCCGGGGTGGGGCCATCGTCTACGAGTACGCCGGTGGGGAGACCCACGCCGACAGCGATGCCGCCCTGCGCTGGCTGCTGAGCCGGGTCCAGGAGGCCCCCAAAGCCTACGATGCCTTCATCCTGCTGCGCCCCCGGGACCGGATTTCGGCCAACTTCCTCCAGGTGATGGACGCCCGGTTGGGCCGGGGCGAGACCGTCATCCAGGCCCGCCGGTACCGTCCACCGAAGGCCCCTAAGAGCACAGGCCTTTTCCGAGAGGCGACCCAGGCCCTGGAAGAGGTTATCTGGCCCCTGGGGCAGGAAGTGCTCGGCGGAGCGGCCCCCCTGAGAAGCGAAGGGTTCTGCCTGGCCGCCTACCTCCTCCGCCCGATGGGATGGGACGGGGAACCGACCGCCCCGCCGGTCGGCGAAGTCGCCCTCTTCCTGGCCGGCGAGCGGATCACCCTCGCCCCCGACGCCGTCGTCACCCTGCACCCCGCCGAGCCTACCTCAGGGGCGACCGGTTCGCGCCCAGGTGGACGTTGGGCGCCCTTCGCCCTCCTCAAGGCGGGATGGCAGCAGCGCTCCCGGCGGTCTGGAGGCCGGCATTCCCTGCTCAAGCTCTTCCTCACCCGCCTCACGCCGCCACTGCTTCCCTTCTGCGGGCTCACCCTCCTCGTCCTGGGGCTGCACGGGGTCCTCCTGTTGTCCTCCCCTCAGGTCCGCACGCCCGCTTCCCTGGGGCTGGCGGGCCTGTTGCTGACGGGGGTGCTGGGCATCCTGATGACGGGACGGCTGGTCAGCCGCTCCGTCGGGGGGGAGAACGCGGTGAACCCTCCCTCCCTACCCGTCTGCCTGCCCCAGGGGCCAGATAACCTCTTCCAGGG
>WFUY01000300.1 GCA_015484715.1 Thermoflexales bacterium
GTCGAAGTCCTCGCCAGCCCGGCGCAGCGTCCTGTCGTAGTAGAACCAGCCCTCCGGGTCGTCGGAGGCCATGGAGCCGACCAGGGCGAGCTGCACGTCGGGCACCTCGGCCCTGACCAGGCGGTAGGCGTCAATCACCCCCAGCGGGTCCTTCCAGGGATCGAAGCGGGAGACCTGGAGCAGGAGCGGACGGCTGAGGTCCAGCCCGAAGTGGGCGACCATCCGCCGGGCCTCCTCCAGGGGGAGAGGCCGGTTCTTGTCGGAGAGGGGGTCAATGGTCGGCGTGATGATGGCCAGGTGGGGGAAAGCGACGCCGGGACCCACGTAGTCGCGCATGGTGAAGATGCCGGCGTCGTAGTCGCCCAGGTAGGGGGCCAGGAAGGACCAGAAGTCGGGGTTGGGGTGGGAGGTATCAATGTGACAGCGCCAGAGCCAGCGGCGTCCTCCCCGCCGGTCCCGAAAGTGGGGCAAGGCCGCTGGTTGGGGATCGTGGACGACGATGAAGTCGTACTCTCCCCCCATCTGGCGGGCGTTCATCTCGTTGTAGCGCCGGTAGATCGCCTTCATCTCCTCGGTGAGGGCGAGGTCCATGCCCTGCAGGCCGTTGTGCATCGCCTTGGTGACGTTGAAGAACTCATCGGCCCCGGCGATCACCTGCCACTCGGCCTCCAGGCCGACGTCCCGCATCAGTGGCACCAGCGTGTAGAGCATCTCCGCCACGCCACCGCCGTAGGCGGTGGCGTTGATGTGCAGTACCCGGGCACCCCGCAGGGGCTCGGCCAGCCGTTGGATCTCAGCGATGAGGGCATCACCGACGATGGGGCCGTAGTCGGCCAGGGATTTGGAGCGTAGTTGAACCCGTTGCAGCATCCTTATCTCCTCACAGGGTGTGGGGTTGAATGAAACCTCCGTAGTCTACCCCACCGTTGGCTTCTTGTCCAACAGCCCGCCTGCGGTGATTACCCACAAGTGAGCGAGAAAGTGGTCCGCAGCAGGCCGTCCACGAATTTCTCACCAATGCACGAATGAGGCGGTCCTTCATTCGTGTATTCGTGCCCCACTCGTGGACGGCTCGTCTCCCTATCTCCACAGATATGGGTAATCACCGGGCCCGCCTATCCCTTGACCGAGCCGGCCAGGATGCCCCGCACGAAGTAGCGCTGGAGGGAGAAGAAGACGACCAAGGGCAGGGCCATCGAGATGAAGGCGGCGGCCGTCAGCAGGTGCCAGTTCTGCCCCAGGGAGTTGACCAGGCTGCTCAGCTTCAGCGTCAGCGGGGCCACCTGCTCCGTACCGCCCAGGTAGATCAGCGCCACCAGCAGGTCGTTCCAGACCCACAGGAACTGGAAGATGGCCAGGGAGGCGAGGGCAGGGACGGAAAGGGGCAACGCCAGACGGAAGAAGGCGGTGAACTCCGAGGCCCCGTCCAAGTAGGCCGACTCGAAGAGGTCCCGGGGCAACGATCCGAAGAAGTTGCGCAGCAGGTAGACGGCAAAGGGGAGACCATAGCCGGTGTGAGCCAGCCAGATGCCGACGAAGGTGCCCGAGAGCCCCAGCCTGTTGTAGGCCCGCAGCAGCGGGATGAGGGTCATCTGCAGTGGCACCACCAGCAGGCCGACGACGATGACGAAGAGGACCTGCCGACCGGGAAACTCCATCCAGGCGAAGGCGTAGGCCGCGAAGGCGGCGATGGCGATGGGGATGATGGTGGATGGGATGGTGATGAGCAGGCTGTTGCGGAAGGCCAGGGCCATGCCCTGAGCGCCCAAGATCTCCTGGTAGTTGCGCAAGGTGTACTGAGAGGTGTCGAAGAGGCGGGGCAGCACCGTCCACCACCCCGTCTGATTCACCGCATCGGGGGGGCGGATGGAGCTGATCAGCAGCCCGACCGAAGGGGTGAGCCAGAGCAGCCCCATGCCGATCAACACGATGTGGATGGGAAAGCGGGAGAGGGTCTTGGAGAGTCGTGGGCTCATCGGATCGCCTCCTGTTCCTGGAAGCGGCGGATGTTGGCCGCCATCACCGGGACGATGGCCAGGAGTAGGATGACGGCGATGGCGCTGGCCCGTCCAAAGTGGCGGAAGTGGAACATCTCCTTGTACATCCGGTTGGCGATCACCTCTGTGCCGTAGTCCCCGTTGGTCATCACGTAGACGATGTCGAAGACCTTGAGGACGTTGATGATCATCGTGGTGGTGACGACGGCGAGGGTGGGCTTCATCGTCGGGATGATGATCTTCCAGAAGACCTGCCACTCGTTGGCCCCGTCCACCCGGGCCGCCTCCAGGAGCTCCTTGGGGATGCCCTTGTAGGCGGCGGAGAGGATGACCATACAGAAGCCGGTCCAGATCCAGACGCCGGCGATGATGAGGGCGAGGTTGTTGGTAGAGCGGTTGACCAGCCAGCCGATAGGTTCCTGGCCCAGCCACCCCGACCAGAGGGCGTTCAGCAAGCCGATCTGGGGCTTTCCCGCCGGGCGATAGGCGTAGACGAACTTCCAAATGACGCCGGCGCCCACAAAGGAGATGGCCATCGGCAGGAAGATGACGGACTTAAAGGGCGATTCATAGCGGACCCGATCGGCCAGCACGGCCAAGACCAAGCCCAGGGAGACGGTTAGGGCGGTGAAGAGAACCAGCCAGAGGAGGTTGTTGCGGAAGGCGGTGCGCATCGCCTTGGAGGTGAAAGTCCAAACGTAGTTGTCCAGACCGGTGAAGTTCTCAGAGCGCTTGTCGAAGAAGCTCAGGTAGAGCGTGGTCAAGGTGGGGTAGACCAGGTAGGCCGCCAGGATCAGCAACGTCGGCCCGACGTAGAGCCAGGGCATCAGCCCCCCTTTTCTCATCGCACCCTCCTCAGCAAATCAGGGAACGCCATCTTGGCCCTATGGAAGTAGGGCGAGGCAACCCGCCGGAGGGCAGGCTGCCTCGCCGCCAACATCCGACGACGACCCTACTGCCCGTAGGCGTCCTGGGCCGACGCTTCGATCTCCTCCAGGACGGCATCCAGGTCGGCACCGCCCACGTAGTCCAACACGCCGGTCCAGAAGGAGCCGGCCCCCACCGCCGCCGGCATCAGGTCGGAGGCGTCGAAGCGGAAGACCTCGGCACTGACCACCGCCTGGGCGATCTTGCGGGTCAGCTCATCCTTGTAGGCATCGAGGCTGACCGCCTTGTTGGGGGAGATGAAGCCGCCCTTGCCGGCCCAGATCTCCTGGGGCTTGGGGCTGGCCAGGTACTCCATCAGCTTCCGAGCCTCGGGCGTGTCATTGAACATCACGATCAGGTCGGCGCCACCCAGCACCGGCGTCCCCCACTGCTCATCAATGGGCGGGAAGGGGAAGAAGTCGTAGTCCTCGCCGGCAACCACGCCCTCGGGGAAGAAGCCGGTGATGAAGCTGGCCTGGCGGTGCATGTAGCATCCCGGCGGATCGTCGAACATCGGGGCCGGGGAGTCACCGAAGAAGGTGGAGAGGACGCCGGTCGTCCCGCCGTAGACGTAGTCCTCGTTGCGGGCGATCTGGCCGAAGAGCTCCCAGGCCCGCTTGATGGCCGGGTCGGTCCAGGGGATTTCGTGGTTGACCCACTTGTCGTAGACCTCTGGGCCGGCAGTGCGCAGCATGATGTCCTCGATCCAGTCAGTGCCGGGCCAGCCGCTGGCCGCGCCGCTCTCCAAGCCGATGCACCAGGGGGTGCCGCCATCGGCCACAATCTGGTCGGAGAGGGCGATCAGCTCATCCCAAGTGGTGGGCACCTGGTAGCCGGCTGCCTCAAAGGCCTTGGGGTTGTACCAGACCAGGCTCTTGTTGGCGACCTTGTAGAAGACGCCGTAGAGCTTGCCATCGTAGCTGGCCAGGTCGAGCCAGGCCTGGGCGTAGTTCTTCTTGAGGGTGTCCATGTCCATAAAGGTGTCAATGGGGACCAACTTGCCGGCTGCGGCCAGCTCCCGCATCTGCCCAGGGTTGGGCAAGATGGCCAGGTCGGGCGGGTTGCCCGCCTCCACACGGGTCGTCAGCACAGCCGCCAGGTCCCGGGTGCCCTCGAAGGCCATCCCGATTCCCGTCTCCTCGGTGAAGGGGAAGACCGCTTCCTGGAAGGCGCTCAACTCGTCGCCGCCCCAGACGCCCAGGACGGTGACGACGCCCCGGGAGATGGGAACCTCCTTCTCCACGACCTTGGTCACCTCGACCGTCTTTTCTTTCTCAACGACCTTGGTGACCTCCACCGGCTTCTCTACCACCTGGGTGACGACCACCGTCTCCTTGACCACCTGGGGGGTCGGCTGGGCGCAGGCGGCCAGGACCAGACTGACGGTGATCAGCAGGCTGAACAGGACCCAGAGCTTGCGGTGAGACATTGCGCTTCCCTCCTTTGCACTAGAGTCTGTTAGAAAACCTGGGGGAAAATCGGTCAACGGACTTTGGACGAACGTTCCCTAAACCTCCCTCCTTTCTTCTACTCGGTCGGGATGGGCGCGTGGACACACTCCCGTCCGCCAATCCCGACACCTCCCTACGGGACCGCAGCCCCGCAGGACTCCCGGACGACCAACTCTGTCTCCAGGAGCACGTGGGTCTCCTGGAGGGTATCCCGATGGATCAGCCGGATCAGGCGCTCGGCGGCGGTCCAACCCAGTCCGAAGGTGGGGACACGCACGGTGGTAAGGGCGGGGACGATGAAGCGGGCGGCGGTGATGTCGTCGAAGCCGACGATGGCTATGTCGTCGGGCACGCGCAGCCCTCGGTCACGCAGGGTTCGCATGGCCCCCATCGCCACCATATCGCTGGCGACGAAGACGGCCGTAGGGGGTGGGTCCAGCGCCAGCAGGGCCTCGATAGCCTGCTGACCGCTCTCTTCGTCGAAGTTCCCGTACCGCACCAGGGCCTCGTCGTAGGGGATCCCGGCCTGCGTCAGGGCCTGCCGGTATCCTTCCAACCGCTGGCGGCTGGCCGTGTAGATGAGGGGGGCGTTGGTGATCATCCCGATGCGGCGGTGGCCCAGCTTCAGCAGGTGCTCGACGGCCAGGGCCGCCCCCCGCACGTTGTCAATGTCCACCGAGGGAATGTCGGTGCCGGGGAGCTGACCGTGCAGGACGAGGGGGAAGCCGTCGCGGTGAAGGTCGAGCAAGTGGGTGTCGTCAGAACGGGGACCGGAGAGGATGAGCCCATCGGTGTGCCGCCCCCGGGCCAGCTCCACGTAGCAATCGTCGGACTCATCGGGGTCAATGGGGCGGAAGAGAACGTGGTAACCGTAGTGACGGGCAGCCCGGGTGATGCCCTGGAGGAGGCCCGGCAGGAAGGCGTCCCGATAGGTCCGGTCCGGCCCCCGGTGCCAGACCAGGGCGATGGTATGGGTCTGGCCGCTGACCAACCGGCGGGCGGCGGCGTTGGGGTAGTAGTTGAGCTGGCGGGCCGCTTCCAGCACCCGTTGCCGGGTCTCGGGGCTGATGTTGACGCCGGGGACGTCGTTGAGGACAAGGGAGACGGTGGTACGGGAGACGCCGGCCAACTTTGCCACGTCGTGGGAGGTGGGCCTGCGACGGGCCATCGCTACTCTCCTGGACTAACACGTGTTACTGACACGTGTTAGTCCGAGTATAGCATAACTTTGGGAGCCTGTCAAGGGGGTTTTTCCCGGTGATTACCCACAAGGGAGCGAGAGAGTGGTCCGTAGCAGGCCGTCCACGAATTTCTCACAAATGCACGAATGAGGCGGTCCTTAA
>WFUY01000301.1 GCA_015484715.1 Thermoflexales bacterium
GGTCCTTACCATCACCGGTGGGGTGGGGATGGGCAAGTCCCGCTTCGCCTAGGCGGTTATTGCCGACTGCCAGGAGCGGGGGATGACCGTGCTCTCCGGCACTTGCCTCTCCTACGGCCGGGAGATCCCCTACCTACCCTGGGCGGCGATCCTGCGGCTCCTCTTCGGTTTGCGAGAGGGGGAGCCGCCGGAGGTGCGCCGTCGCAAGCTGTCCACGGCGCTGGCCTCCGCCCGTTTAGAAGAGTGGGGGGCGGTCATCGGAGAGGTGGTCGGGGTCTCCCTGCCGGAGAGTCCCCTGAGCGCGTCGCTGGACCCCCGGCTGCGTCAGCAACGCTTCTTCGACATCGCGTTGGAACTTCTGCGCCGGACCGCCAGCCGCCGACCCCTGGCCCTCCTGATCGAAGACGTCCAGTGGATAGACCCGGCCTCCCTGGCTCTGCTCAATTACGTGGCTCGCAACATCGCCCGGGACCCCATCCTGCTGCTCATCGCCCAACGCCCGGAAGGGGATCTGGACCGGGCCTGGACCCGGCTGCCGCACCATACGGAGATCGTCCTGGGCGAACTCTCCTTGCCGGCGATCTGGCAACTGGTGGCTGCGCTGTTGGAGACCGACCGGGTGCCGCCGGCCATCGAGGAGGCGATGTGGGTGCTGGCCCTGGGGGAGCGCCCTGCGCCCGATAGTACGCTGGATACCTCCGCTCTGATCTCCTACTGGGGCACCCCCTTCTTCACCGAGGAGCGGGTGCGGGCCCTCATCGAGGCGGGCATCTGGCAGCGGCGTCCCGACGGCCAGTGGGAAGTGGCGGTGGATGTGGAACGGGTGGAGTTCCCGGAGACCTTGCAGGGCATCATCCTCAGCCGCATTGACCGCCACCCGGAGCCGGAACGGCGCACGCTGCGAGTTGCCTCGGTCATCGGACGCATCTTCGCCTACTTGGTGCTGGAAAACGTCTACCCTTATGGAGACCAGAATGGGTCACTGAAGGAGCGGCTCGATCGCCTCATTGATTTGGGCATCACCCTGCTCTCGCCCGACGACCCGGCGCTGACCTACATCTTCCGCCACGCGCCGGTGCGGGACGTCGCCTACGAGAGCATCCCTTCCCGCCATCGCCGCACCCTCCACCGGCTCATCGGGGATTTCCTGGAGGCCACGGGGGCAGGGGAGGAGCAGCCGGGGCTTCTGGCCTACCACTACTATCAGGGAGGGGATTGGGAGAAGGCGCTGAAGTACGCGCTGGAGGCCGGACGGCTGGCCCAGCGGGAGTACGCCAACGACACGGCCATCGCTCATTACCGCCGGGCCCTGGAGATCGCCGATCGCCTGGAGGGAGACATCCGAGAGGAGCGGCTGATCGCCTGGGAAGGGCTGGGCGACGTGCTCTCCGTCGTGGGGGAATACGAGGAAGCGCTTCGCTACTACACCGAGGCCAGGACGACGTTGGAGGCCGCTGAACCCTCGGTGGCCCGGGACCGCCGGCTGGCCGACCTCTACCGAAAGATCGCCAGCGTCTACACAGCGATCAGCGACTACGAGACCGCCTTCGCCTGGCTGGAAAAGGGGCTCCGCCTGCCGGGTCTGGAGGGCCAAGTGGAGCAAGCCCGGCTCTACTTGGCTGGGGCCGGGGCCTACCACTTGCAAGGCAAAAACGACCAGGCTTTCACCTGGTGCCAGCAGGCGCTCCAGGTGGCCAAGCCTCTAAAAGGAAAGGCCGCCCAGCGGGAGATGGCCCATGCCCTCTACCTGCTGGGGGCCATCTCCAACCGCCTGGGGGAGAACCAGCAGGCCATCGCCTACTGCGAGCAGAGCCTGGCCCTCTACGAGGCGCTGGAGGATGCCAACGGGATGGCCCAGGCCCACATCAACCTGGCCAGCTCCTTGGTGGAGATGGGGATATGGTCCCAGGCTGCCCACCACTATCGGGAGGCGTTGAAGATCAAGCAACGTATCGGCGATGCCTTTGGACAGGGGCTCATCGCCAACAACCTGGGGGAGATCCACCGGCTACAAGGAGACCTGGACCAGGCGGAACGTTTCTACCGACAGAGTCTGGAGACGTGGGAGCGACTGGGCTCCACCTATGGCATTGCTTTCCTGCACAACAATCTAGGCGCGGTCTATCACCGGCGCGGTGAACCCGAGAAGGCCCTGGCCTACTTCCAGAAGAGCCTGCGCCTGGCCGAGGAGATCGGTTCCGAGGATTTCCTGGCCGAGCTCTGCCGCAACCTGGCCTTGGTCCACTTGGAGATGGGCGAGATGGACTGGGCCTGGGACTGCGTTCAACGTTCTCTGGCAGTGGCGACGGAGCAAGGGATGCGGACCGAGGAGGGAATCACCCGGCGGGTGCTGGGGCAGGTGCTCTGGACCCAGGGGAAGCGACGGGAAGCCCAGGAAGCCTTGGCCGAGAGTGCTCGCTTGCTGGAGGAAGCGGACAGCCAATACGAACTGGGGCAGACATTGCTAACCTGGGCACACCTTCTGGTCTCAGAAGGGTCAGAAGCCCAGGCGATCCCCCTGGCCCGCCGGGCCTATCGTCTGTTGGAGAAGGTCGGTGCCCGTCAGGAGGCCCAGGAGGCCCGAGAACTGGCAGAAGGAGCGAGGGGATGAAAGCGAAAGTCGTGGTTCAGTGGAGTCTTCTCCTTATCGTGGGCATCGGGGTGACGGTCCTGTTGCTGGTAGGGATGCAGGCAACCCAGGCGGCAAGCCTCAACAGCGAGGGGGAAGGGCCGACGGTCCCCTCGCGCCAGGCGGTGACGTCGGGAAGAAGCCAGGTCCAGAGCACGGGAGGGC
>WFUY01000302.1 GCA_015484715.1 Thermoflexales bacterium
ACAGGTGGTCTCCGGTGAGGGCATCACCCCCAACTCCTCGGCCAGGATGCGGCGACAGGTTTCGTACTGGGCCAGGGCAGCGGAGCGCTGCCCACTGCGGGCCAGAAGCAACATCAAGTATCGGTGGGCCTCCTCCCGCCAGGGCTCCAGGGCCAACTGGCGGGTGATGTACTCGATGGCTGCCGGGTACTCCAACCGGGCTGCATGATGAGCGGCCAGGGCTTGAAACACCTCGTAGGCCTGCCGATGCAGCCGCTCGCGCTGGAGCAACGCCCACTCCTCGAAAGCGGGAGCGTCGCGGACTTGGAAGCCCGCCAGGAAATCCCCCCGGTACAGTTCGGCGGCCTGACGCAGGCTCTCCCAGTCCGCCCTCCCAAAGGGGGGCTTCGGCTCGTCCCGGCCCGTCCACACCCGCTGCCAGGCCGCCCGAAAGGCTTCGACGTCCAGCCAGTAGGGTTGTTCCCGGTTGAAGGCGACCGACTGCCGCGTGACAATCAGGTGGGGGCCGATCAGGTGGCGCAGGTTGTGCAGAACCTGACGCAGGTTGGTCAGCGCACTGGCCTCCGGCCAGTCGCCCCACAGCAGGCTCGCCAGGGCGGAGCGCAGGTGGGGCTGACCGGTGACGGCCAGGTAGCAAAGCAGGGCCTGGGCCTTGGCGGAGATGAAGCCGGTGATCGGCTCTCCGTGCCGCGCAACCTGCATTCCCCCCAAAAAGGACAGGGAAAGTTCATCGTCCATCGGGGACCTCTTGCCTTTACGATCTCTTTACGACGAGGTGCTATAGTTGGTCGTAAGGCCGCAATCCAAGTATAGCACACCCTGTTGGAAGGCCGCAAGGGGGGAAAGATGCACGTACCAGCCCGGCCATCACGCTACCGGGCTTACCTGCTGCGGTGTTGGGAGGAGAGCGAGCAAGGGACCGGGCGGGGAAAGGTCTGGCGGTTTAGTCTGGAGGATGCCTACACAAGCCAACGGCGGGGCTTCGCTAGCTTGGAAGAGATGATGGCCTTCCTGCGCAGCCAGTTAGAGGGGGAAGAAGGGCCAGAAGGCAAGAATGAGGAGAAAGGAAAATAACATGACCCGCCGAACGTTTTCGATGGCTTTGTTGATCGCCGTGCTGCTGATGGCAGGAACATCCGCCATACGGACGGAGACCCGCGCCGCCTCGGCCCAGCAGACCATCCAGGAGTTCGTCCAAATCACCCATCTTGACACCGATAGCCTTGTCGGAGGCGTGAGGATCAGCGGCAATGGAAAGAAAGTAGCCTACGTGATCAAAAACTGCACTGGATGCGAGATCGGCGATCTCTACGTTGCAGATGTTGAGACCAATGCGAGTCAACGTATCGCCCAAAATGCCCATCTTGAAGACATCAGCTACGACGGCAGTAAGGTGCTCTACTGGGTAGAAAACGGTTACGGTGAATACAAGCTCTATGTCTCTGGAGAAGACATAACTCCCTGCGTCTCCGACCCCCGGATCGACAACGATGCATGCCTTTGGCCGTATAACGGGATGATGGCCATCACTGGTGATGGAGCGTCCGTGTTCTATGCCTCCTCGGCTCCCTGGGAATGCACCCCTATGTACAATGGAGCCCGGTGGCGCTGGGATTGCGCCATTCGTGACGAGCACGTTAGAATCTGGCGACTCCCGGTAGGCGGGGGGGAGCCCGAGTTGTGGGTAGGCCCTATTATCAAGGAGAATATCGTATATGGATGGCCTGTGCGGGCCGACTATAGGGGGGATAGGATCGCGTTTGTGGTGTCTTACCATCCCGCCCCCGACTACTACCTCCGCTCTGACGTGTACACCAGCCCCGGCGGGAATGAGCAGACACTTCTCGCCTCGGACACTGCTTGGTGCAGGCCCTTGGCCTTCAGCGCGGATGGACTGTGGCTTGCCGTCGACTGCGAGGGCATAGGCGATGACAATATCGAGGTGTTCCGCAGCGATGGCAGCCAACAGGTATCGGTCGGGATGGAGGGCACAGTATTGTACAACTACTCGCTGGACATCAGCGAGGACGGTTGGCGTATTCTCACCGATAATCACAACAATGGCCTTTGGTTGGTCAATCGCGATGGCACGGACCCTTATCGTATCCCTGCATATACCAGCGGGATCCCGGGGCACGCCTCTTTCTCGGACGACGGACAGGCTGTAGCCTTTGTCTCCGGCGACGATCTCCTCGGTAATGGCAACAGCGTCGAGCAGGTCTTTGTCCTCAAAGGCCCCGCCGCGCCCGACCTGAGCGTGGACGACATCCCCCTCGACATCGGCGCGATCACCTTCGACGGGAGCCGCTTCACCCTGCCGGTGGACGTCACCGTGCGCAACGTCGGGGACGTGGGGGTGACCGACGTGGCGGTGCGCCTCAGCGACAACGGCGGCTGGAGCGAGACGCGCACCATCGCCAGCCTGGACGCCGGCGGCAGCACCGCCCTCCACCTGGACTGGGACATCACCGACCTCCTGGCAGCGGGCGACGGCCACGCCACCGTGCGCCTCACCGCCACCGCCGACCCGGATGATGTCATCACCGAACTGGGCAACCTCAACAACACCGCCACCGCCCCCCTCGAGGTGGACGCCCGTCCGCGCATTACCGAGGTCAGGCCCACCTTCACCCTCGACCGATCCTACTTCCTGGACAACGAGACGGTGAACAACCCCCTCCGCGTCTTTGTGGATTGGAACGGCGACCTCGCCGGCAACGGCAGTTCTCCCTACGGCGACGTCGCTTTTGACCTCAACGGCACGGTCACAGAGGTGGCCGGCCAGTCCTGGGGCGCAGAACACACCTTCGATATGGGCAGCGACTTCCAGGCCGCTTTCTCCTGCGCCAACAACACCCTCCGCGTCTGGGCCACCTACCCGGTGGGGAGCACCGAGTTCCAATCGCTGGAGACCGTCATCCAGCCCACCGTCTTTCCCTGGCCCGGCTGGGTGGAATGGGTCATCACAAATATCCCCGGCAGCGACGCCTCCTTCGAAACCATCCCGGAGGCCCCGCTGGTGCGCTACGCCTACCACTTTGCCTACCCGGAGGAACCTTTCGAGGCCACCTGGACGCCCCCCAACTGGGTGCCCTACCTGGGCGGCGGGGAGGTGGGCATCTTGCCCAGCCAGGCCCAGGCCGAGGTGGAGGCCAAGTCGGATGGTATGGGCCGGGCCGCCGTCTCCGGCGAGACCGGCCTGGGATTGGCCGCCATCTCCGTGGAGGGAAGGCTGTGGGGAGCCGGGGAGGCCGCGTTCACCTGCGGCCAAAGTCTCGACCTCCAACGCGCCGAACTGGGTTTTGAGATCAAAGTGGCCATCGAAAAAGAAGCCGGTCTGGCCGACGTCATCCCCGGCGTCCGGGCCGCCGAGGACTGGCCGGTGGTGGGCCGCCTCATCCGCTGGGTCAACAACGTCGGCAAGGTCAAAGCGACCTTCACCCCCCAGGTCGAGATCACCACGGAATTCCAGGAGCAGGGCGGCCGGCTCCAGTTCGAGCAGGGCACCGGCACCGGCGCCATCGGCGCGCAGGCAGAACTGGCCACGGAACCCTTCGAAGACCTGACCGCCAGCGTCTACGGCGGCGGCCGCCCCTACGTCACCATCCAGGTGCCCAAGAACCCCGGTTATCTCAAAGAAGTGGGCATTGACCTCTTCTACGGCGCGACCTTCCAGGCCTGGGCGTTCGAGGCCGAGTACGAACGCAAGGTCAACTGCCATTATCCGGGGGATTGTAGCGAGGTGGAGGGGACAGGGCTGATGGCTGCCGCCGCCGCTTCACAGCCCGGCTGGCACCTCATTCCCCGCGACTACGCCGGCCCCGACTATGCCCGCTTCGCCGCGCCGCACCTGAGGGCGAC
>WFUY01000303.1 GCA_015484715.1 Thermoflexales bacterium
CCCCAGCTCGTGGAAGTGGACCTCCTCGGGATCGGTGCCGTGGAGGCCGGCCTCCACCCGGGCCAGCCGCCGGAAGATGGCCAGGGCTCCCGCCCGCACCGGATCGGGGAGGTCAGCGGCCTCCAGTACCGCTTCAATCTCGGCCAGGTGACGCTCCGGCTGCCGTTGGGTGACGGTGACGGTGACCTGGGTGGCGGCCAGAGGTCCCTTGCGCACGCGCTCCCAACGGAGCTCATAGCCGGAGATGGGCAGGCCGGCCAGGGCCTCCCGCAAGCGTTCCCCCTCCAGCCCAGCGTCTATGAGGGCCCCTAAGATCATATCGCCGCTGACCCCGCTGGGGCAGTCGAAGTAGGCGATTTGTGTCATCGTCAGGTCTGCCCCGCCTCGTTCATGCTGCCGGAGCGGAAGCCGGCCAAGTCCATCGTGACATAGGTGTAGCCCAGGGCCTCCAGCCGGGCAACGATCTCCTCCCGGTGAACCAGGAGCACGGGGAAATCATCGGGCTCCACCTCGATACGGGCGATGGGGCCGTGGTGGCGCACCCGCAACTGGCGAAGCCCCAGCCGCCGCAGGAACTGCTCCGCCTGCTCGATGCGGGAGAGCAGCGTTTCGGTGACCGGGATCCCGTAGGCGATCCGGGAGGAGAGACAGGCCATCGAAGGCTTATCCCACGTGGGCAAGCCCATCTGGCGGGAGAGGGCCCGTATCTCTACCTTGGTCAACCCTACTTCCAGAAGGGGGCTGCGCACCCCTTTCTCCCGAGCCGCCTGGCGCCCCGGTCGGTAATCATCGGCATCGTCGGCGATGGCTCCATCCACCACAGCCGCGTACCCTTCTCGTCGGGCGAACGCCGTCATCAAGCTGTAAGTCTCCTGGCGGCAGAAGTAGCAGCGCATCGGCGTGTTCTCCCGATAGCGCTCGTTCTCCACCTCATGGCTCCTCAGGAGCACGTGGCGACTGCCGATCCGTCGGGCCAACTCCTTGGCCTCCTCCAACTCCGAAGCGGGGACGCTGGGCGAGACGGTGGTGACCGCCACCGCCTTGTCCCCCAACGTCTCGTGGGCAACCTGGAGCAGGAAGGTGCTGTCCACGCCGCCGGAGAAAGCGACGACCACGCTCCCCAAATCGCGGAGGACCTGGCGCAGGTGAGCCAGCTTCCTCTCCAGCACCGCAGAGTCCACGGCTGTCGTCTCCCGGCCATTCCCTCCCTCGGCCGTCTTCAAAGGGATGACCATCGGCTGACCTCTCCCAGAGCTGCGTACCTGACGTTCCACGCGCTACACCTCCCTCTCTTGTCCTTCGCGCACTGTTGTTGCGATCACCCGGACCGCGCCGGCGGCCGCCAGCGCGGAGGCTACCTCTTTTTCCGTATCTTCATCCACCAGGGCGACGACGTTCCCCCCCCGGCCGGCCCCGGAGAGCTTGACTCCCAGGGCACCGGCCTCTTTCGCCGCCCGGATCAGCGCCTCCAAGCGGGGGTGGGAGACACCCATCTCCCGCAGCAGCTGCTGGTTCCCGCCCATCAGCAGGCCCAGAGCGGCGAGCTCCCCCTGGGCGATGGCCTGGCGGGCCTTCTCGACCATCCACCCGATGGCCCCGAAAAGGAGATCGTACCGCTCCCGGTTTGCCTCCCAGGCTCGTCGGACGTCGCCCACCACCTCGCGGGTCGGGCTGGCGATGCCGCTGTCGGCGATCAGCAGGCGGAAGGGGCGGGCCACGCTGAAGGGCTCGATCCTGGGGGAGCCCTGGGGTTGGCGGACGAAGTAGACGGGCATCTCGTAGGCGATGACGGTGTTGTCTATGCCGCTGGGGGTGCCGTGGTGCAGCTTCTCCACTTCGTAGACCAACCGGCTCACCAGGGCAGGCTCCACCCTTCTACCCAGGAAGCTGGCCAGCGCTCGAACGATGGCTGCGCTGACGGCGGCCCCGCTGCCCAACCCTCCAGCGATGGGGATGGACGAGGTGATGGTGAGGAGAGCGTCCGGCTCCCGTGCCCGGAAGTGCTCCAGGGTCAGCCGGACGATGAGGGCCAGCGGGTC
>WFUY01000304.1 GCA_015484715.1 Thermoflexales bacterium
GCATCACCCCAGGCAGCCCCTCCCGCAATCGCTCCATGTAGACGCGGGCGTCCTCGGCGTCGCCGTAGTAGCGCCAGGCTGTACCGCTCTCCTCGAAATCAATGATCAGCCCCCCCAATTCCAGGCTCTTTACCCGTTGGATGGCGATCTCTGCCTCCTGGCGGGCAATACGCCGGGAGGGGTTCTGCCGGTCCCGCCCGTAGATGAACTGCCATCCCCAGACGGTGAAACCGGCGGCCTTCAGCGCAGCGATGGCGGCGACCGTCATACCTTCGTAGGCCGGCGTGGAAGGATAGCTATAGGGGCCATCGGCGATCTTGATGGCCAGGTGGGCCAGGCCGGCTTCTCGGGCTACTTGGACGATCCGTTCTGCGTCTCCCCCCTCACATTTCTGGACTTCCCAGATGAAGATCCCTTTTCCCCGCAGCATAGCACCCTCCCCAAGCGAATTGCGAATTGCAAACTACAGATTGCGAATGGCGAATGGCAGGTTGCGATTCCTCTTCCCCATTGTATCCTCTCTCGGAGCAGGTGTCAATGGGGGTACAGGCGGTGATTACCCACAAGTGAGCGAGAGAGTGGTCCGTAGCAGGTCGTCCACGAATTTCTCACAAATGCGCAAAGGAGGCGGTCCTTAATCCGTGTATTGGTGCCCCATTCGTGGGCGGCTAGCCTCCCTATCTCCAACCCCTACTCCCAAGATATGGGTAATCACCAGAGGTGCAGGAGTGATTACCCCCATCGGCGGGCCAAGGAACCGGATGGTCGGGCAACCACCCGGTCACAAACGTTGGGCTGTTTGTAACCATCCCGTAACCTCGCCTTAATTTTTGGGGATGGTGGCTTGTGGTAAAATGGGGATGACCAGGGGCTAGAGGCCCGGACGCGGACCTGACGGAAGAGTCAGGGGAGTGTTGGATGGACTTGCGCATGCAACCGGCGACTCCCACAGTGGAACCGACAGCGCGCGACCGACGATCTATTGGCAGCCAGCGTGTCCTGATCGTTGAAGATGAAAGTAAGGTCGCCTTCTTTTTACAAGAGAGCCTGGAAGCGCTGGAGCAGGGGCCTCAGGTCGTCAGCGTCCCCTCGGCCGAGGAGGCACTCCACGAACTGGCCTACACCTCCTTCGAAGTGTTGGTGACCGACCTGAGGATGCCGGGGATGAACGGCCTGGAGCTGATCCGGCGAGCTCAGGAGATGCAACCGGGGATCACGACGATCCTCATCACTGCCTACGGTTCCGACGAGGTGCAAACCGAAGCTGCTCAGTTGGGCGTCTTCCACTACTTTACCAAGCCCTTTCACATTGACGACTTCGTGGAGACAGTCCTGCGAGCCCTCCGGGAGAACCCGTTGCCGTCAGACTCCGTGCTGACCGGGGACCAAGTGGATCGGGTGGCGCGCCACTTGGAGGACCTGCGGCAGAAGGTGGGCGCTCAAGGGGCCTTCCTGGCCGATGAGATGGGCCGATTGCTTGTCCGGCGGGGAGGCTCGGTGAGCCTGAACGAGGAAGAGATGCTGGGCTATGCCCGAGAGAGCTTCCTGAGCGCTGTGCGGATGGCCCGTTACCTGGGGGAGAAGCACGTTTTCAACCTCAACTACCACCAGGGGACGGCTTACGATGTTTACACGGCCGGCGTGGGAGAGCGTTTTTTCCTCACGCTGACCTTTGATCGGCGGGTGCGCTCCAGCCAGATCGGGCTCGTCTGGCTCTACACCCGGCAGACTGTGGAACAACTTGTTCCCCTCCTGGCGGCTACTGGGGAGGTGACCCAACCCTCCAAGTCCGATAGCCCGAAGCCAGCCCCGCGGACACTCTCGCTGCCATCGCCCATCCCGCAGGCTGGCGGGCTGATGGAGTCGGGATAGGGCAAGCCCCCCGGTTAAATAGGGAGGAAGGAGTCGCCCAGAGAGGTTGCCGGTCGGTTGTGGTTGGGGATGGCAGGTCGTTGGGATGGCAATGATGGTGAGAACTGGGGAGAGACGTATGCAAGGGAAGCGAGTGGGTCGGCTGGTAGGGCGTAAGGTTCGAGAGTTGGAGAGGCGTTTTCGAGAGTGGCTGGCGTTGGGATGGTTGCATGGTAGGACGCCGACCTGGCAACCGGTGCTCATCCCTGTCCGCCCCC
>WFUY01000305.1 GCA_015484715.1 Thermoflexales bacterium
CACTTCCTGGCCGCTGATCCTGCCCAGCGGGTGCGCCGCAGCTTCGAGGCGTGGCTCGATGGGGACTTCTGGAACGAACTCTACGATCAGCCCCTGCCCCACATCTCCATCACCACGGGCGGCGGCATCCCCCCCTATCCCACGCCCAAGCCGATTGTCCAGGCGCGACGCCAGGTGGTCCGGTTCCTCCAGAAACTCTCCGCTCAGGGCTGGGTCCCCTTGAACAACCTGGTCGAGACCATCCGGGTTGAGGAGTATGAGTTCCTGCTCCCCCGCGACTACCGAGCCCGATCCACCGGTTACTACTACTCGTACTACTACTACGGGCCGCTCTACAAGACCCCCTTATGCGGCCCATCGCAATCCCCTGGGCTGGACCTTCCAGGGTGTCACCTCCGAAGAGGAAGGATGGGACCTGGTAGAAGCGCCCTTCATCACCAATGTGATCACCGGCCCTCTACACTGGCTGGGATTGGTGGACTTGGGCTACGGGGACGCCGAGCAGACCCCCATCGCCTACCGGCTGACCCCGCTGGGGGCCTGGTTGCTGGGGCTGGGACCGCCGGTCGAGATCCCCACGGAGAAGCAGGGGCGGATCATCGTCCAGCCCAACTTCCAGATCCTGGCGATGGACCCGGTCTCCGACCAGACGCTGGCGACGCTGGACATCTTCGCCGATCGGATCAGCGCCGAGCGGGCCATCGAGTACCGGATGAGCCGGGAGTCGGTCTACCGGGGCCAACAGCGGGGTTGGTCGGCCCAGCGGATCATCGCCTATCTGGAGGAGATCTCCGGGGGGAAGCTCCCCCAGAATGTGGTCGTCTCCCTCCAGGAGTGGCAGGCCCTCCACGAGCGGATCACCATCTACCGGCGCGTCGCCCTGGTGCACGCCCACGATCCTGAGGTCCTGGACCAACTCTCCCGCCATCCCAACCTGACCGAGTTGTTACGCCACCGACCGGCTCCGACCGCTGCCCTGGTCAATCCTCAGCAGGTGGACGCGCTCATCGAAGCCTTCGGCACCGCGGACGTCCTCCCCGCTGTAACCCGACAGGCGGGGAAGGAGGAGAACTGCCTGGTCGCCGACGAGGAGGGAAACCTGCGCCTGGTCCACCGTACGCCCAGCATCTACCTGGCCCGGCGGCTGGACCGCTTCGCCGAGCGGGTGGACGACCACCACTATCGGATCACGCCGGCCTCGGTCCAGAAGGCCCTGGAACAGGGGCTGGACGCCCCCTCGATCCTCCAGGAACTGTCTACCCTGCACCAGGGGCCGCTGCCCTTCCGGCTGACGGTGCGCATCAAAGCCTGGGCTCATCACTACGGCGACGCCGCTTTGCAGTCCCTTACCCTGCTCCAGCTACGGGATGAGGCCGCGCTCCAGGAGCTCCTCCAGGACCCGGAGGTCGGTCCCTTCCTGCGTCGTTTCAACCCACCTCCGGAGCAGGCCCTGGCCCTGGTCACCCAGGACGACCTGGAGGCGCTGCGCCGGCTGCTGGCCGAACGAGGGATGACCATCGGTGACACGATCCTTTCTTGACGACGGCTCTCCTACGGGGTATAATCTGCCTCTGCTACGGGGTTCACCGGGGGCCGAGGAAAGTGAGGTGAAGGGATGAGTACCACGTCTCCTGTTGTAGAGAAGGCCGAAGAAGCCCCTGAGGCCCTGCCCATCATCGAGCATCTGCCTGTAGACCATCTCGTGACCGAGGATGACACACCTGTGGACAACCTCTTCTCCGAGAAGCAACAGCGCTTGCTAACCGAACCGCTGTACAGCTCCTGGGCAGGGCCGGGGGAGGGTCGTCCCTTCCTGGTGATGGCCAACGTGGGCCTCTTCTACGCCCTTTACAAGCCGCCCATCGTGCCTGACGTGCTCTTGAGTCTGGACGTGCAGGCTCCGTCGGATCTCTGGCCCAAGGAGCACCGCTCTTACTTCATCTGGCTGTACGGCAAGCCCCCCGATGTGGTGATCGAGATCGTCTCCAATCGGGAGGGGGAGGAGCTGGGCCGCAAGCTGGAGACCTACGCCCGCATTGGGGTGCCCTATTACGTCGTCTTCGATCCCGGCGGGTTCCTGGGGATCGGCCTGCTGCGGGTGCACGAGCTGTCGCCCCTCAAGCCGCCCAAGGTGATCTCCGAGAAGGAACTGCCGGGAGTAGGGCTGGGCCTGACGCTCTGGCAGGGCGAGTACGAGGGTGTCGAGGCTCTCTGGTTGCGCTGGTGTGACCTGGAGGGTCAGGTCATCCCCACGGGGGCGGAGCGAGCCGAGCAAGAGCGCCAGCGGGCCGAGCAAGAGCGCCAGCGGGCTGAGCGGGAACGACAGCGAGCCGAGCGGCTGGCCGCCCAACTGCGTGCCCTAGGCGTCGAACCCGAGAACGGGTGATCCCGCGCCGGGCCGGCCGCCTGACCGATCAACCAACGACGAGGTGTTCAGATGCCCAAACGAACCTACCAACCCAAGAAGCGAAAACGGTTACGAGTCCACGGATTTCGCGCTCGGATGCGGACCAAGGGGGGACGACGGGTCCTGAAGGCCCGCCGCCTGAAAGGGCGCTACCGGCTTACCCCTCGCCTGGGGCACGTCAAACGGATCAACTGGAAAGCCTGACCTTGCTGAAGCGCCCCTACCGACTGCGCAGGAAACAGGACTTCCAGCGGGTGCGTCAGGAAGGTCGTTCCTGGTTTCACCCCCTGGTGATCCTGGGGGCTGCTCCCAACGACCTGCCCTACACGCGCATCGGGGTCACGGCGAGCCGGCGGGTGGGCAAGGCTGTGCGGCGCAACCGGGCCAAACGGCTCCTCCGGGAGGCCGCCCGACGGCGCTATGATCACATCCAACCCGGTTGGGACCTGGTCTTCATCGCCCGTCCGGCCATCGTGGGGTGCACCTTTCACCAAGTGGATCAGGCGCTGGAGCAGCTTTTGCGCCAGGCTGGTCTGCTCCATTCCCCGGGGGAAAAGCCCGGAGCGGCCAAGGATTCGGTGGATCTGGAGGTTCAGAAACAGGAATGAAGCGCGTGGCCCTGTTCTTCATCCGTCTCTATCAGCGGACCATCTCGCGGCTCCTCCCCCCCACCTGCCGCTTCTACCCCTCTTGCTCGGAGTACACCTACCAGGCCATTGACAAGTACGGCCTGCTGAAGGGCGGCTGGCTGGGTGTCAAGCGGATCAGCCGCTGTCACCCGTTCCATCCGGGGGGTTACGACCCGGTTCCCTAGACGCAACGTAACTGTTCACCCTCCCGCAGGTTAGGCGCGTTTCCGACGCGAAACCGCGCTTCAAACAACCCATCGGGGCTGAAAGCGCCCTCGACCGGTGACCTGCGGGAGGGTAGGCTGAATAGATACGACGCAACATCGTTCTCGGCGGAGTACATCGGTGGCTTTACGGAAATACCTGCCCTGGAGGTTCTGGGGCCTGTTCTTCCTCCTCATCCTCGCCTCTGTCCTGACCGGCTGTGCCGGTGGAGGTGCACAAGCCAGCAGTTGGTTTGGCCTGACCACCCGCGATGATCTCGTCTACCTGGCCGGCAACGAGCAGGTCTACGCGGTGGAGATCGCCACCGGAACGCAACGGTGGGCCTTCCCCCCAGAACCCGATCGCAACATCGGTCCTTTCTACACGACACCGGCCTTTCTGGACAGTCTGGTCGTGGTCGGCGGCTTCAACGACAACACCATCTACGCCCTGGATGCGGAGAGCGGTCA
>WFUY01000306.1 GCA_015484715.1 Thermoflexales bacterium
ATATGGTATAATGGTTACTAGAAGTCAACAACAGGAGGCCCTATGGGTAAACGAGTAGGAACATATATACGAGAGCTACGCAAAGAGAGAGGGCTCAGTCTGCGCAGTCTGGGAGCTCAGATTGGAATCAGCCCATCGCACCTCTCCCTGGTTGAGCGGGGGGAGCGAGAAGTTTCCGTCAGCGTACTCTACCCCATAGTGCAGATGCTAAACGGCGATATGCTCCACGCACTGATCCTCTTGGCACAAGATGCAGGCGTGCCGGCGTCGGCTCTCAAGGTTAAAGAGATAGGGCCGCTGGTAAGGCGAAAAGGCAACGGAAAGGCCGGGTTGCCTCTTGACAGAGGGTAAGTTTGTAGTTATAATGCTTACTAGATACTACACACGGTATGTATATGACTACAAATAGGCGAAAGATGACATCGAAAGTGTTATCCGTTCGTCTCCCGGTTGAGCTGTATGAGCGCCTTCGCCAAGTGGCGAGAGAACAGCACCGCAGCATCAACGGTCAGGTGGTCCACTTGCTGTCTCTTGCTCTTGGGCACTCTCAAGCCACCGCTCCAACGCCCACACAATTTGCTGATTCATTGAACGGCGGTTCTGATGGGCGATCTGGCGAAGGCGATCTCTAAGGAGACGGGGCATCCGAACAGAGACAACAACAGTTTCTTGGACTTCCCGCTGTAGGCGTTTTGATGTAGTCATACCATCATTATAAACCACAAATAACCGGAGCGCAAGATGCAGATCTTCGTCACCGCTCACGCCCTACAACGAATGCAGGAACGAGGCACGGACCCGAACAGCATCCAGGACCGCATCGCCTTGGCCGAGCCGGCCTTGGATGCCCTGGAGCGACGCACCCGTGTCGCCCTGGTGGGGCAGGACCCGCCTGTGATCCTCGACTTCCGGCCTCCGTCCAACGTCACCGTCGTCACCGTCCTCCCGCATCGGGCGGGAGTAGGAGGGAGACGGCTCGTCAAGCTGTCTTGCTAAGGCAGGAGCGTTATGAGCACACCCACCATCGCCATCATCAACCAGAAGGGGGGGAGCGGCAAGACGACGACGGCCGTCAACCTGGCGGCTGCTCTGGCCCGGGGGCTGACCGGCGAGCGGCTCCGGGTGCTTTTGGTAGACACGGACCCCCAGGCCAATGCCACCGCCGTTTTCCTCGGCGTTCCCACCGCCGCCGGCCCCCAGCAAGGGCCTATGATCTACGAGGTCCTGATGGAAACGGCCTCGCCCGATGAGGTGGTCCGCCGAATCACCCTCCCCTCCACCAAACACACGCCGGAGGGGGCTCTGGGCGTCCTCCCCGCTCACCTCAACCTGGCGGTTGCCGAGGTAGAATTGGTGGCCCTCTTCGAGCGGGAGCGCCGACTGGCCCGCGCGTTAGCCGCCCTTGAATCCGACTACGACTTGATCATCGTTGACTGTCCGCCCAGCCTCAGTCTCCTAACCGTTAACGCCCTGATGGCGGCTACCGACGTCGTCGTCCCGGTGGACCCCGGGCTTTTCCCCCTCGTTGGGCTGGGCATCCTCCGCCGGACCGTTGAGATGGTTCGGCGGAGCAATCGGAATCTGCGCCTGACGGGCATCCTGCCCACCTTCGCGGACAGGACGGCCCTATTTCGAGACTCCCACGCCCAACTGAAGGCAGAGTTCGGCGACCTCGTGCTTCCCCCCATCCCCCGCAGGGTGGCGCTGGGGGAGGCCAACGCAGCCGGGCAGGACATCTTCGCCTATGCTCCCTCCAGCGCCGGAGCACGGGCATATCGTCAGGTGGCCGATGCTTTGCTTCAGGCCCTATCGGAGCGGCAATGAAGATCGTCCGATTGGAGGAACCGCTACCCTGTGGAGTCTATGGATGCAACCGTCCGGCCCGGGTGGCCGTTGCCGACCCGGACCCAACGCAACCGGGTCGGTGGACAATGATGCCCGTTTGCCGTGATTGTGCCGTGTCAACGGCGGGTCTGTACGGGCTAAGCTCGGACGGACAACAGGAGAGGCAGAAGGGGGAGGAAAGATGAACAGGTCTGCCGCAACGGGATGGACGGTGACGATCTTGGTAATTCTGGCCCTTTTCCTGGGAAGCCGGATCCACTGGCGCCCCGGGGCCATCGTTGAACGACAGGCCGAGCGGATGGCCATCGAAAACGCGGCGCTCCAGGAGCGATTGGAGCGGGAAATGCCCTGGCGGGTGCGATTCCGCGTCGGCCTGATGATGGCCGGGGTGGGCCTTGCCGCCGTTGCCGTCGTGGTAGCGGCCGGGGTGGGGGCCGGCCTGGTCTACTACACCTGGCAGAAGGCTTGGCAGAGTGCCAACACCGTCCGGCCGGATCGGCGTGGGATGTATCCCCTGCTCCAAGAGAAGGGCAGGGACGGCGGCACGTGGATCATCCATAACCCCAATACCAACCTGGCCCCCACGACCGTCTACACATCGGACGAACAAGGGCGGGTGGTCGTCACCCACATCCTCTCCGGCTCCGAGCCGGCGCAACTGGCGACCACCGCCCGGGCGCAGGCGGTCCAGGCGCTGACCGCAGCGGACCGCCGCGAGGGCAGCCTGCCCGCCTGGCTGCCCCGGCTCACCGGCAGGATCATCCCCGCGCCGGACCGCGTTCTGGACCTGGAGGTGGGTCGAGCACCCGGCGAGAAAGCCGAGGGGGTAAGCGACGGAGGATAGGATGAAGGACGCCCGCGCCTTCTACGCCCGCACTGCTACGGCCATTGCCGATTACCTGGCCCAGGAACTCAGCATCCGGCCGGGGGTTCACTATTTCCTCCGCAACGCCGTCAACGGCCCTCGCGTCATTACCCTCTACCTGACCGTCAATCCCCGGTTCGCCTCGAAGATCACC
>WFUY01000307.1 GCA_015484715.1 Thermoflexales bacterium
ACCCGTGTTCCTCCGTGTCCCATCCGATAAGCCACAGGTGACACAGACGCGACGGATGGACACAGATTGCCCGGAAAAGATCCGAAAGCATCCGCCCTGATCCGTCCCATCCGTGTTCCTCCGTGTCCCACCCGATAAGCCACAGGTGACACAGACGCGACGGATGAACGCGGATTGCCCGGAAGAGGTCCGAAAGCATCCGCCCTGATCCGTCCCACCCGTGTTCCTCCGTGTCCCATCCGATAAGCCACAGGTGACACGGATGCGACGGATGAACGCGGATTGCCCGGAAAAGGTCCGAAAGCATCCGCCCTGATCCGTCCCACCCGTGTTCCTCCGTGTCCCATCCACCGAGCTAGAAAACAACTGACAAGTATCACGTTAAAGAGGTGATTTTGTGCACTATGGCACTTTCCTGTTGGGTTGTATCCTATAGTTGCTAACGTCGCCTGGCTATCGGCACGTTAAAGGGCTGCGACCCCAGATCACACCTCTCCTCCTTTCCTTGGCTGTGGTTCCCACCAGGCCCCCCCCTGGTGGGAACCTTTTTTAACGCACCCCGATCCCGATCATCCGGGGGCTTCCCTCCCCGTAGGGCCCCCAGCCATAGTCGCCGTAGAGCCCCTCCAAGGTCAGGCCGGCCCGCTCCACCAGCAGCCGCAGTTCCGCCGGAAAGGTGTAGCGCAGCACCATCGAGACCGCCGTCTGGTGCACTGTCCCGTCAGGAAGGATTTCCTCGTAGACGGCCAGGACCTCCTGCTGCTGCCGGGCCCAGTTCAGCCGGCCGGCCGTCCGCTTGAGCACTTGGTGGCCGGTGGCCGGATCGGTCCGCTGCCACTGGTGCATCCAGACGCCGCTGCCGTCCTGGTGGGCCATCTCATCGGCCGGGGGGAGGTCTATGACCAGCCGTCCCCCCGGTTGCAGGTGCCGGCGGACAGCAGTGAGGACGGCCATCTGGGCTTCCGTCGTCAGGAGGTGCATCCAGGTGTTGTAGGCGAGGATGACCAGGCCGAAGGGGCGGGCCAGGGCGAAGGCCCGCATATCGGCCTGGATAAGGGAGACTCGGTGGGCCAGCCCGGCCCGGTGCAGCTTCTGTCGGGCCAGGGCGAGCATCGCTCGGTTGCGGTCCAGCCCCACCAGGGTGTGACCATCCCGGGCCAGCGGGAGGAGGAGCCGACCCGTGCCGCAGCCCAACTCCAGGATCGGGCCGCCGGCCTGAGCCGCCAGGGTCCGGTAGAAAGGGACGTCGGCCCGCAGGGGGGCGTGTTCCAAATCGTAGAAACGCGCCAGCAACGTATATGGATCAGTTCCCATCAATGTAAAGAGCCCTTCAGGGACGGCCGGTCAGATAGGCCCGGATAGCGTCTCTGTCTTGCTCGTAGTCCTCCACCGTATAGTCTACAACGGGGACACCGTTGGTCACCAGCCAACTTCTGAAGTCAGCATAACTCATTCCCGCAAGGCGGGCTGCTTTGCCGAAGGAGAGCACGCCATCTCGATAGAGCCACAATGCCAGCAGATGACGTGCTTCTTCACGAAGACGCTTTCGATCTATGCCAGCCGAGCGCAAGGTCACATAAACGTCAGCTGGCAGGAACAGGTTAACGTGGACAGTTTGCATAAGGTCCTCCTCACTCCCGAATGGAGCGGCTTCTCCCAGCATTCTCTGCAGGTTCAGGACAAGTATATCACGGGGGAAGCCGCCGGTCAACAGTGGGTTGACTTCCCGCGCCGCCGATGTACAATGAGGCCCGAAAGGAGGCATTCTATGCAAGCGGAGATCCTGACCATTGGCACCGAGCTCCTTTTGGGCGAGATCGTGGACACCAACGCGGCCTTCATCGCCCGCCGGCTGGCCGAGATCGGCGTGGACCTCTACCGCAAGACGACGGTGGGGGACAACGAGGAGCGGATCGTGGCGGCCCTGCGCCAAGCACTGGAACGGGCCGACGTGGTGATCACGACGGGCGGCCTAGGGCCGACGGTGGACGACGTGACCCGGGAGGCGGTGGCCCGGGCCACGGGGCGGGAGCTGGTCCTGGACGAGGCGCTGCTGGCCTCCATCGAGGCGCTCTTCGCCCGCTGGGGCCGCCCGATGCGGGCCAACAACCGCCGCCAGGCTTACATCCCCGCCGGGGCTATCCCCATTGAGAACCCCGTGGGCACGGCACCGGCTTTCATCGTCGATGCCTCCCAGGGGACCGTCATCTCCCTGCCCGGCGTCCCTCGGGAGATGCGCTACCTGCTGGAGCAGGCGGTGCTCCCCTACCTACGGCGGCAGATGGACGGGCAGGCCACAGTCATCCACAGCAAGCGACTGCACGTGGTCGGACTGGGGGAGAGCGAGATTGACCGCCGGCTGGATGACCTGATGCACTGGGGGAATCCGACGGTGGGCCTGGCCGCCAAGGAGGGCCAGGTGGACATCCGCATCGCGGCCAAGGCGACCAACGAGGAGGAGGCGGAACGGCTCATCGCCGATGCGGAAGCACGGATCCGAGAACGGCTAGGGAAGCACATCTACGGCGAAGAAGAGGAAACGCTGGAAGGCGTGGTCGCCGCGCTGTTGGCCGGGCGGGGGATGCGGTTGGCCGTCCTCGAGAGCAATACGCTGGGGACGGTGGCCGGACGGCTGGCAGCCACCCCCCAGGGCCCCCAAGTCCTCCAGGCCGGCCATCTGGTCCTCGCCCCCGATGAGGCGGGGCGGTTGCTGGGGCTCTCCTCCCCCCCGGAGCGCTGGGAGGCCCTGGTCTGCCGAGAGGTAGCGGAA
>WFUY01000308.1 GCA_015484715.1 Thermoflexales bacterium
CCCTGGCCTGGAAGGACGTGCCCATGGGCAACGGTAAAGACCGGACACCCGGCTCAGCGAAGCTCCGAGCCCTCGGAAGATCGCTGCTCACCCCCTTCGATCGCCGGTGGCGGTGGACCACACTGCTGGTGCTGGCAGCAATGGCCGTTATGGTGCGACTGGGCTTCTGGCAATTGGACCGGCTGGCACAGCGCCGGGCCCGTAATGCCCAGATCGCCCGGCAACTGGCCTTGCCCCCGTTGGATCTAACCGATGCCCCCCTCCCAGCAGACCCCAACGTCCTGAAAAACCGCCGGGTCACCGTGCGCGGGCAGTTCGACTTCACCCGCCAGGTCGCGCTGCTCTACCAGAACTGGATGGGAACACCGGGCATTCACCTGGTCGCTCCCCTGCGCATCGAGGGAAGCAACCGAGCGGTGCTGGTGGACCGGGGCTGGATCCCGGAGGCCGAGGCCGCACCCGAACGATGGTCCCAATTCGACAAGCCGGGAACCGTCGTCATCACCGGCTTCCTCCAGCTCTCCCAGCCGCCGCCTCGGGGCAGGACCGATGGCAAGGCTGTCGCCTCCCCCTCGTTCCAGAACGCCTGGTATCGGATTGACATCCCGGCCCTGCAAGCCCAGATGCCCTACGATCTGCTGCCCATCTACATCCTGCAGGCCCCGTCGGACGACGATGGAACCCACCTGCCCTACCGGAGCGAGCCCTCGTTCGACCTCTCCGACGGCCCCCATCTGGGGTATGCCATCCAGTGGTTCATCTTCGCCTTGATCCTGGGCGGTGGCTACCTGCGCTACATCAGCAGCAAGGAGCAGAGAACGCCGGGGAACCCTGTCCCCAAAAGCTGATGGGAGGAGACCTATGTTCCGACAAAAGCAGGTCCAGTTCGCCCAAGCGGTTCCGTTCCTGGTCGGCATCCTGGTCATCCTGGCCCTTGTGATCAGCGGTTGTGGAAGGTCTACCCCTGCTCCCACCCCCGCGGAGACCACCGGCAACCTGCCACCCGCTCCCTCCGTAGACCAGGTACAGCCCCTGATCAAAAAGGGAGGATGCGGCTCGTGTCACATCATCCCAGGCATCGAGGGTGCAACCGGCACAATAGGACCATCGTGGTGCGATCCTGCCGAGGAGGTGCAGGCCGGCGAGGAGGATGTCGAATTCCTGCGCGAGTCCATCCTGGACCCGAATGCCGAAATCGCGCCTGGTTACCCGGCAAACCTTATGCCTCAAAACTTCGGCCAGATCTTCACCGACGAAGAGATTGACCTGCTGGCCGCTTTCATCGCCAACCTGAAGTGCGAATAGGCCCGTTGCGCTCCGGCAACCGCCCCCACCTGAAAGCGCGTGACGTGGAGAAGGAGGATGGATGAACACCTTCGTAACGACCGTGGATGCTGAGGGGAGGCCAGAGACGGGGTCGCTGAAGGAGACCGTGATCGCCCCTCGCCGACCCATCGCCACCCTTGCACGGACCCTGGTGGTGCTCTTCAAGCTACGCATTGTGGCCTTGCTCCTCTTCGCAGCCGTAGGTGGGGCCTTCTTGGGAGCACGGGGGTGGCCCGGCACCGGTCCCCTGCTGCTGCTCCTGGTCACCGGAGGGCTCTCGGCAGCCGGGGCCTCGGCTCTCAACGAGTACTTGGAGAAGGAGACCGACTCGCTGATGGTCCGCACACGCCAACGCCCTCTGGTGACCGGCTCCATCACCCGTCCTGACCGGGTGCCCTACGTCGCCACACTGATGATCCTGCTCCCCGCCTTGGGCGTGGTGCCCTTCAATGCAGCCTTGGGCTTCTTCCTGCTGTTGGGGGCTGCCATCTACGTGGGCATCTACACCCTCTGGTTGAAACCCCGTACCCTGCTGAACATCGTCATCGGGGGCGCGGCGGGTAGCGCCGCCGTCCTCAGCGGGAGCGCAGCGACCAGGGCTTGGAACGACCCCGGAGCGGTGGTGTTGGCCCTGCTCGTCTTCCTCTGGACGCCAACCCACTTCTGGAGCCTGGCGATGGTCTACCGGCAGGACTACGCCCGGGGGGGGATCCCCATGCTGCCGGTCAAGGTCGAGGGACGCACAGCGGCCCGATGGGTGCTGCTGCACACGGTGGCAACGGCGCTGGCAGCCCTTCTGTTGGCCGGGCACCCGACCCTGGGTTGGATCTACCTGGTGCCTGTGAGCGTGGCGACCGTCGTCCTGCTAGGACACAACCTCCAGTTAGCAGCGAGACCCGAGGCCAAGAAGGCTTACCAACTCTTCCATGCCTCGAACCTCTATCTCGCCCTCGTGCTGGTGATGATCTGCGTGGATGCGCTGGTGTAGGGGGGGTATCGCGCATCCTATCAAGCCCACAAAGGGCCCAGGCTCCCGCGCCGGCCGGTCGGCGCGGGAGCCTCTCCTGAGATGAGGCCATCAGCACGGAGAGGCCTGAGGCTATCTCAACGGTAGATCGCCCCTCGTCCCAAAACCGTCCCGATCCCACGGTGCTACTTGCCTTCTCCGCTCTGGCGAGTACAATTCTACTACGTGGCCCTTGGCGTCGCCCCCCTGGCCCCGGTGCTGGTGGGATGGGTGGTGCGCCGCCCCGGGGAAAGCCCACTACAGCACTTCGCCCTCGGATCAGGGCTTCTGCCGGCCCTTCAGCTCGGCCTGGGGATTGCCAACGCACCCCTTCGGCTGCCGATGTGGTCCCGGCCCCCCACCTGACCGAGGCGGCCACCTTTTGGGCCGGCCTAGTCATCCTGGGAAGCACCCGCAACGTTCTCCGACCAACCTCCAGCTAACCAATCTCTAGCTAAATGAAAGGGTAGCGATCCGATGCATCAACCAACTCGCTCACTCCAGTGCCACCTGAGGCTCATCCTCGTCACCCTCGTCATAGGACTCCTGCTCACCGCTTGTGGGTCATCGGCCCCCACCTTCCGGGGGACGGTAATCCAGCCCCCCCAACCGGCGTCGGACTTCGTGCTCACCAACTACGACGGGCAGCCCTTCCGCCTCAGCGACCAACGAGGCCGTATCGTCCTCCTCTTCTTCGGTTACACCCACTGTCCCGACGTCTGCCCGGCGACCTTGTCCACTTGGAAGCAAGTCCGTGAGGCGCTGGGAGATGACGCCGACCGAGTCCGCTTTGTCTTCATCACCGTAGACCCCGAGCGAGACACGCCGGAGCGGCTGAGAGAGCACGTCACCCTCTTCAGCCCCGACTTCTTCGGGCTCACCGGCACCCCCGAGGAACTGGAGGCGGTCTACAAAGCCTTCGGCGTCTACCGCGAGAAGGTGACGACTGCGGAGACTGCCTCGAGTTACCTGGTGAACCACACGGCGCGGACCTACCTCCTCGACCAGGAAGGACGCTGGGTGTTGAGCCACGCCTTCGGCACCCCCGCTGAGGACATCACCTACGACATCCGGCAGCTGTTGTCCCGGTGACCAGGAGGAGAGGATCCGCGCTATGACGACGCAGACCACCCTCTCCCCCTCCACCCCTTCATCGGCTTCCACGTCCGTGGATCTGATGGCCCTGCCGGGCCTGGGGCGTTTCCTGCGCTGGCGTCACGCTCGGACAACGTTGCAAGTCCCCTTGACGCTGATCGCCCTGCTGATGGTGCTGGACGGGCTGCAGGGGCCACAACGGGCCTCCGGGAACCTGGCTACGGTCCTGGCCTGGGTTCACTACCGGGGGCTCATCATCCTGGCACTGCTCGTCGCGGGCAATCTCTTCTGTCTGGCCTGCCCCTTCATGCTGCCCCGCAACCTGCTCCGACGCTTCCTCCGTCCGACGTGGGTTTGGCCTCGCCGGCTGCGCCACAAAGGGATGGGCATCCTCCTGCTGGTCCTGCTCCTCTTCGCCTACGAACTCTTCGACCTGTGGGCCACCCCCTGGTGGACGGCCTGGCTCGTCGTCGCCTACTTTGTCATCCTCTTGCTGGTGGATGGCCTCTTCCGGGGAGCCCCCTTCTGCAAGTACCTCTGCCCCATCGGCCAGTTCAACTTCGTCGCCTCCCTGGTCTCCCCCTTGGAGGTGCGAGCGCGCGATCCTCAGGTTTGCGCCGACTGCCGGACCAAGGACTGCATCCGTGGGAGAGGAAAACAGCGGGGATGTGAACTAGGGCTCTTCCAGGCCCGAAAGGTGGGGAACATGGACTGCACCTTCTGCCTGGACTGCGTGCACGCCTGTCCCTACGACAACGTGGGCATCCTGCCCCGGCTGCCGGCCAGCGAGCTCTGGTCCGGCCTCTGGCGCTCCGGCATCGGACGTTTCTCCCGACGTCCCGACCTGGCCGCTCTGGCCGCCGTCTTCACCTTCGGAGCTTTGCTCAACGCCTTCGGAATGGTCAGTCCCATCTACACGGTAGAGGCCTGGTTGGGAAACCTGCTGGGGACCCGCTCCGAGGCTCCGGTGCTGGGGCTGCTCTTCATCATCGCCCTCGTCGTCGAACCGGTGCTGCTCCTGGGGTTGGCTGGCGGACTGGCCCGCCGCTGGGCCGGCCTGCGCGGGGGGCTGCTCCCCCTGATGACCCGCTACGCCTACGCCCTGGTACCCTTGGGCTTCGGCATCTGGCTGGCCCACTACAGCTTCCACTTCCTGACCGGCTTCTGGACCTTTCTGCCCGCGTTGCATGGGCTGTGGGCGAGGCTGGGGGGAGCAAGCGTGGGGCTCCCCTCCCAAGGGGCCAACTTCGGCCTCCCCTACCCAGGCCCCCTGATCCCGATGGACTGGCTCTTCCCTCTCGAGTTGGGCTTCATCGTCCTGGGTTGGGTCGGATCGCTGTTGGTGGCCTACCGCCTGGCCGCTCAAGACGCCCCCCAGCGAACCTGGCAAGCCTTCCTGCCTTGGGCCGGCCTGCTGTTGCTCCTGCTGCTGGCGGCCCTCTGGCTGATGGGCCAGCCGATGGAGATGCGGGGTACCCCGATGATGGGATAGCCGCCGGACTGCCTCAGGGTGTAGAGGTCTGCTCCAGCGGGACCGGAGAGACCGCCTCCAGCCACCCCGAAGGCGCATCGGCACGGGCCGCCGCCTCCAGCGCCTGGGCCAGGTCGGCGATGAGGTCCTGAGGATCCTCAACCCCGACGGCCAGGCGGACCAGTCCGGCGCTGATACCCACCTCCGCCCATCCCTCCGGCCCCAGGTCGTAGTAGGAGGTAAGGGCCACCTGGTTGACCAAGCTCTCCACCCCACCCAGGCTGGGGCCGATGCGGGGGATCTGGAGAGCGTCCACGAAGGCCACGGTGCCCGCCAGGTCTGTCGCCAACTCAAAGCTAACGACGCCGCCGAAGCCCTCCATCTGGGCGATGGCGATGGCGTGATCCGGGTGGCTGGGAAGACCCGGGTAGTAGACCCGACGGACCAAGGGATGGTGCTCCAGGAAGCGGGCCACCTGGAGAGCACTCTCGTTCTGGTGGGCCACCCGCAGGGCCAGCGTCTTAAGCCCCCGGATCAGCAGGTAGGCGGTATGGGGGTCCAGCACAGCCCCCACCACGGCCTGGGTCTCCCGCAGCAAGTTGATCAGCGGAGCCGAGCCAATGACGACACCGGCCAGCAGGTCGTTATGACCGCCCAGGTACTTGGTCGCGCTGTGGATCACCAGGTCCACACCGAACTCCAGAGGACGCTGGTTGATGGGGGTGGCGAAGGTAGCATCCACTGCCACCTTAACGCCGTGACGATGGGCGATCTCGACCACACGCGGCAGGTCCAGAACCCGCAGATAGGGGTTGGTGGGCGACTCGGAGAAGATGAGGCGGGTTTTGGGGCGGATGGCCTGCTCCAGCGCTTCATAGTCGCCCATCGGCACCACAGTCACATCAATGCCCCAGCGCCGGAGAAACTGACGGGCGAACTGGCGGGTGCGCCGGTAACAGTCATCAGTCAGGATCAGGTGGGTGCCGGTCGAGAGGAACGAGAGGAAAACGAGGGTCACTGCCGCCATGCCGCTGGAGAGAAGCAACGCAGCCTCTCCGCCCTCCAGGGCGGCCAGCTTCTGCTCCGCAGCCGTCACCGTCGGGTTCCCGTAGCGCCCGTAGTCCACCCGCCCTTCCACCTCCCCCCACATCCGACCTCGCATAAACCCCACCAAGTCCTCCGTGTCTCGAAAGGTGAAGGTCGAAGTCTGGACCACGGGTGTCGTCAGGGCGTGGTAGGGCCTCTCCCCTCTCTCCCCCGCGTGCACCGCACAAGTCGAACTTCCTGGGTTCACCGCTTGCCTCCTCTCTCCGTGTGGATAACGAAAAAGGCCCCTGCCCCCTCCAGAGTGCAGCGGCCTGGCCGACGAAAAAAGCCTCTTCTGAAAGAAGAGGCATCATCACGTTCCACCGTGATCTCTCATCTTTCAGAAGGTAAAACCTTCTGCCGGAATTGGCACCGGGTCTGGACGTTGGGCGGAGCCGTCGTTGTACCGAAGATGTCGTCGCTCCCATCCAGCCTCCAGACTGGTTGCCGAGGCTTCACAGGGCCGGTCCCTCCACCTCTCTGGATGAGCATCCGGTTGTATTCAGTTTGGGGCAGGATGATACCATACCCGCGCAAAATCGTCAAGGGCTTCTCCTCACCGGTGATTACCCATATCTTTGGAGAT
The DNA here is from genome assembly GCA_015484715.1 of Thermoflexales bacterium. Classification (GTDB taxonomy): domain Bacteria; phylum Chloroflexota; class Anaerolineae; order S140-20; family S140-20; genus S140-20. The sequence goes on from WFUY01000308.1 coordinate 6,571, forward strand.
AGGGAGACGAGCCGTCCACGAATGGGGCACGAATACACGAATTAAGGACCGCCTCATTCGTGCATTGGTGAGAAATTCGTGGACGGCCTGCTACGGACCACTCTCCCGCTCACCTGTGGGTAATCACCGCCCTCTCCTCGCAGGTAATAGGAAACAGGTCCTATTGTGCTTTTGGCGCTTTGGGCTATAATGAGAGCAGCTACGAGGGGACTCCCCTGTGTACCTCGTAAATTTGCTAAGAAAGGAGGTGAACGTCATGTTGTACCTGCCGCGAGAGGAAGGACAGGGGTTGGTTGAGTATGCGTTGATCCTTGTGTTGGTGGCTATCGTTGTGATTGTCATTCTGGCGATCCTGGGGCCCACCATCGGCAACGTGTTCAGCAACATCGTCAGCGCCCTGTAATTCGTTGCCTTCAACCAACCTATCATCCTCAGAAGCCCCATCTTGGGATGGGGCTTCACCTTAACAACCCTTAACGACTCTACCTGTAGGTCTCTCACGGCGCACCAAAGCATGCTGCCCCTCCTGGCCGCCGACTCCTGGTAGTACCATCATCCTGTTGTCGCCAGTTCTCATCCTTTGTATAATCTCGAATGTCCAGGGCTGCCAGGAAGCCGGTCTAAGAGGACCGGTCCCCCACCGCAGCATAAAGACCGACACCACCCGTGAGTTAGGACCCCAGCGCCCCACCCTCCCACCGCAAACCGCCACAGGTGGGAACGGCTGAGGTTCCAGCACGGGGACAAGGGATCGAAGAGGTGCGCCCATGTTCAGACGCGAGAGAGGCCAGGGGCTTGTCGAATTCGCTCTGATTCTGCCCATCCTGCTGATGATTATGCTGGCGGTCATCGAGACGGCCCTGATCTTCCAAGGGCACTTGGCCGTCCAGCACGCCGCCCGCGAAGCGGCCCGCTGGGCTGTGACCTACCAGCCCCTTCAGGGTCAGCGGCTCGATGGGCAACCGTGCACCGGTTCTCCCCCCTTCCTCTGGCAGTCCAACGTGCTGGCGGAGCCCGGACCAGAAGAGGACTGCGACCCCAATGAGTCCGAGGACGAGTACCTCGCCCGCCGGGTCGCCATCATCCGACGGCAAGCTTTCCGGGCCGCCCGAGGGCTGCGCATTGACCCCTCCCTCTTCCCCAACAGCAACCGCGAGTTTCAGGACTCCGTCGTCAACAGTGCTCCCAACTTCTTCGGCGTTCGCATTTGGGGCTTCGACCGCTTCCAGCAGGAGGGCGAACCCCCGCCGACGCCCATCCCCGACCATCCAGGGCTTCAGGGACTGCCCATCCAGGTCGAAGTCATCCACAACGTGGCAATCCTAGACCCCATCTTCCAGAGGGTGATTATCGAAGCCCGCCGCCTGGCCGGCCTACCGCCCAGCCCCATCATCACCGTCCGGGCCACGACCCAGATGATCAACGAGGGTGTTCAGGTGGGGATGGGGGACTCGCCAGTGCCCTCCTTTGGCACGCCCCCGCCCATCAACACACCAACCC
>WFUY01000309.1 GCA_015484715.1 Thermoflexales bacterium
CGTAGGGGCGGACCTCCCCCCAGGGAGATGGCCCCCGGCTGGAGAAGTTAGCCACCTCATCGTCCTCGTCGCTGGCCCCGACGGCGAAGGCTCCGGGGAGGCTGGCCGGCGAGCCGACCGTCCGGCGGTCGGGACCGTCGTTGCCCACGGAGAAGATAGGGAGGATGCCGGCCGCCCGCAGGGCGTTGATGTCCTCCTGGAAGGTGGTCAGGCTCCCCAGGCTGTTCCCCCAGGAGTTGCTCACTACGTCGGGAGCCAGGGAGGGATCCCCGGCCGGGGCCAGGAGCCACTGGAAGCCGGCGTGGATCCAGGAGTCGTAGCCGTAACCGGCGCCGTTGAGCACCCGGACGGCGATCCAACGGGCCCCGGGGGCGACGCCGATGCCGTCTTCGCCGACGATGGTGCCCATCGTATGGGTGCCGTGGCCGTGGCCGTCCACCGGGTACTGGGCACCCGCGCCGGTGGCGTCGAACCAGTTGCCTTCGTGTTGGTGAAAGCCCTTGGGGTCGTAGCCCCGGTAGCGCCGCTGGAGGGCCGGGTGGAGCCAATCCACGCCGGTGTCCATGTTGGCGACGACCACGCCGGTGCCCGTCACCCCCAGGGCGGACCAGACCTCAGGGGCACGGATGCGGGCGACGCCCCACTCAACGCTCTCGCCGGACTGCCCCACGGAGGTGCCGGCGGCAAGGCTGCCGCCCGCGACCAGGCCGGACGGAAAGCGGCCCGGCCCCACCCATCCGACGTTCGGCCCGTCCACCCAGCGCCGCCAGTGGTCGAGGCGCAGCAGGGCCACGTCGGGGCGGGTGGCCAGGGCGCGGATGAGGGCAGGAGAGGCGTTGCGCAGGGCCAGGCCGTTGAAGATCCAGAAGGATGTGACCTGCTCCACCTGCCCGGCCTCTTGAGCCGTCTGGAGGGCACCGAGGAGACCGGCCTGGGAGCGGAGCGCCGTCGCCTGAAGGGTGGCGACGATCCGACGGCGGGCTTCTTGAGGGGTCGTGGCTCCCGCCGCAGCCAGGCGCAGGTCGGCCTGGGGGCGCATCTCGACGATGACCTGGAGCCGGGCATCAGGGCCGGCGTGGGCCAGGGCGCGGGCCAGATCAGGCCCCAGGGGAGCGAGAGGTTGATCGCCGGCGGTGACGGCCTGCCACCAGGCGGGGACCGCTGGCGATGCAGACGGGCGGGCCGAGAGCGCCCGCCCGTTGACCATCCCAACGGTCAACGCGATGCCGGTGAAAGCGATGAGGACGGCCAGTACAACGCGAACACCACGGCTCTTTTTCTCCACAACACTGCCTCCTAAAAAGCTTCAGGGAACCTGCAGCAGGTCCCGCATCTCGCAGTGGCCTTTTCCCTCGTCCCAGGGTGCTTCGGGAGTCCAGAAGCCCCTGGAGATTCCCTCAGCCTTCTCGGTATCCTGGCGATGCAGAGGAAAAGGGAGTCCTGAAGCCGTCACACCTCTGGAGAGGCCACCGATCGGTACACGCGATCCATTATAGCAGACCTTGGCGGTTCCCACAATCAGGCCTATCGCGACCGTCACGAGTTTGGGACCTCATTCTGAGTTGCCTCCAAAGGCCAGACAACGCTCAGGCCGGCGCAAAGAGAAGCCATCGGCACCTGGCTGATGTCGTAGCCGGCCAACTCCAGCGGGCACTTGCCCCGAATCCTGGGCTGAGCATCCTGCGAGAAGGGGGTGAAGCGATAGATCTTCTCAAAGACGCCCAGGAAGCGCTGCGCACTCTCGAGAGAGTCAAAGCCACAGAAGTTCTGGTAGTGCCGGTCAAACCGCCTGATGACCAATTCCACCGCATTGTTGGTCTTGGGAATCACCTGGCTCTCGATGCCATTGACCAGGGTAGGCCAATGCCGCTCCAGAAACTCAAAGATGACCACAGCCCCAGGCCCCTCTTTCACATAGCGCTCCCGCAAGGCCATCACCTCTTCGTACCGCTTCTGCGCCGTGCGTTTGTCTTGGCCTCGAAGATGTGGTAGATCTTCCCCTTCAGGACCTCGGCCTCCGGATGGGTCTCGGCGTAATCCGCACCATAGACCTCCTTGAAGCGCTCTTGCACATTCTGCAAGGCGTGGAAGATGCATTGATGGTGCTGAGCCTGGGGGAAGACCTGGGCGATGAGGGGGCCGTAGTCCACCCGCAGGTCGGTCACGATCACCCGGGGATGATACCCCTTGGCCCGCAAGGCCAGCAGGAAGGCTTGAGCGCTCTCTTTGGTGTTGTGGGGATAGATGGCGATATGCAACAGATCATACGTGTACACATCCACCGCAAAGTAGACATACATCCAACGCCGCATCTTCCCGGCCGGCTTATCATTTTTGGGCACCAGCACGTACTTCTCATCCACCC
>WFUY01000310.1 GCA_015484715.1 Thermoflexales bacterium
GCCCACCCCCCGCTCCCCCACCCCAGGGATGAGGGGGTGATCGGCCCGGTAGAGGCGGTTGAAGACCCGGTGGCGGTCCTCGGGAGGAATCCCCCCGCCGGCGTCGGTGACGGTGATGATCAGGTAATCGGGGGAACCGATGGTGTGCTCTCCACCCGGCTGAACCCGCGCGGTGATCGTCACCTGGCTGCCCGACGGGGAGCTCAGACAGGCATTGGAGAGCAGGTTGAGCACAACCTGGCTCAAGCCATCCCGGTCCGCATAGATGGGGGGCAACGGCTCCTCCAGGTCCAGGTGGATGTTGATCTCCTTCTCCGCACACTGGGTGGCAGCGTTCATAATCGCCTCTTCGATCAGCTCGGCGATCTGCACGGGTTCCGGTTCCAGACGGAGTTGCCCGGTGTCAATGGCCGTGACCTCGATCAGGTCATCCAGGTGGGCGTGCATCCGCTCAATGTTGGCCTTCACCCGCTGCAGGAACTTGCGCTGCAAGGCTCCCAGGATCCCCACCGACTCGCTGAGCAGCAGGTCGGTGTAGCCGGTGATGGAGGTCATTGGCGTGCGCAGTTCTTGAATCAAGGAAGCGATCATCTCGGCACGAGGCTGACGGTCGGCCAAGGAAGGGGCCTGGAGCATGACCAGCAGGCCACCCCGCCCCGGTTCCTGGACGTCAGGCAGGGGATGTAGCTCAACCTGAATCGCCCGGTCGTCAATCTGGCACTGAAAGGCACGGGACAACCGAGCGGTGGTCTCCACAGCCGCCTCATCATCCCGCAGCACCTCGATCGCCTCCTGCATCACCTCCTGCCAGCGGGGATCGGTGCACAGCTCCACCAACGGTTGTCCCACGATCTCCCTCAGGGGGCGTTTGAACAGCACCTCCCCCTCCCCTTGAGCCAGCACGACCTGCCCTTGGGCGTCGGCCACCAGGACCCCCCAGAGCGTGGCCTGCCCTGCCCTAGGAGGATGCCGCTGAAGCTTCTCCTCCAACTGGAGGATCCGCTCCCGAGCCCGCTTCAGTTCGCCTTCCAGGTTCTCCTGCAAGGCCATCAAGCGGTTTGCCTCCTGCTGCCAGCGGGCCAGTTCTGCCCGGGCTGCATCCCGCTCCTCCTGAAGCTGAGCGAGTCGAGCGTTCAACCGCTCGACCTCCTCCGGCGACGGGGCCTCCTGGAGGGCTGTCTGGTGGGCGTTGATCAGGGCGGCCAGCTCGGCAATCCGACGCTGACGGGCCTCCAGCTCCTGCTCCGCTTCCATCAGGCGCTTGGCGAAACGCCGGGCCTCCTGCCGGGCCTCGGCCACCTGCGCCTCCACCTCCGCCCGTTGCCGGCTGACCTCCTCCTCGCGCTGGCGGAGCTGTTGGATCAGGTGTTCCACCCGCTGTTCGACGCGCCGATAGCGATGGGCGTTGACCAAGACGGCGGCGACCCGCCGGGCCACCAGGTCCGCCAGCCGCTCATCCTCGGCCGTCCAGGGGCGACCCGACTGGGGATTCGCCAGGATCAGCACGCCGATGACATGCTCGCCATCCAGCAGGGGTTGGATGAGGAGCGGACCCGGCTGCGGGCTCCCCAGGGCGGCGAAGAGACGGCCCAGCGGAGCGCTCTCCCCCGGCCCATTCACCCGGACCCGCCGACGGCGGTGGATGGCCTGGCGGAGAGCGGGTTGATCTCGAAGCGTCAGCACCTCCTCGCCGGCGGCGGCCCCCTCGGGATGGCGGGCGGCGATGCGGACCCGGTTGGGGTCCTCCGCGACCGGGAGGCCGATGGCGCAGAGATCACCCTCCAGCACCGAGGCGGAGAAGGCGACCACCTGCTCCAGCGTGGCCGCGAAATCCGAGGGGAGGGGGATCGTCTCGCCCAGCCGGAGGAGGCGGCGCGCCCACCCTTCGTCCACCGAGGGGACAGGGATGGAGGGGGGAAGGGCCACCGTCTCCCGGTAGACGAGGCTGGCCAGGAGGGGGTAGGCGGCCAGGTTGCCCAGCCGCACCCAGCCGGCGATGTGGGAGCCCTGAAGCGGGTCGAAGAAGTGCAGGAGGTGGCCCAGCAGCAGGGTGCCCAGAAGGGCCAGCACCAGCCCCCACTCACCGTGGCGGTGGATCACCAGCGTCGCCAGCCCCAGGGCCAGCATCGCCAGGCTCAGCACCTCCCAGACGCTCTCCTGGGGCTGGCCGTTGTAGGCCAGGTTAGGGTCGGCCAGGGCGAGCCCATACCACTGGAGGGCGAAGAAGGCGTAGAGGGCCGTCAGGGCGATGAGGCCGAAGGCCAGGAGCGCACCGCTGGCCTGGGGATAGCGCTCGCTCAGGGGCAGCGCCGCCCAGAGGATGAAGAGCAGCGAGGCCAGGTCCAGGTAGCGTTCCAGGGGAGGGGCCAGGGCCGCCGGGACGAAGGTGCCGGTCTGGCCCAGCAAGGCGGCGAGCATCAGGACCGCCCGGGCCAGGAGCAGCCCGCCGGCAGCCAACAGCCAGCGTCGCAGGCGAGGGCCCTCCTCGCCCCGCATCCGGCGGCCCAGGAGCATCGCCAGGATCGCCTCCAGCGCGAAGAGGGTGACCAGGTGGTAGACCAGATCGCCCGGCGGCTCGCTCAGCAGCAGGATCGCTTCTCGGAGTAGGCCCATCGCGTCGTCTCGTCAGCAGGTCCGTGCGTTTGGGGATCAAGGATGGCCGAGGCCGGTGCAAACGTTAAGCAGCCCGCCACCTCCTCGGCAAAGGGATACAGTGCAGTGCGGCCGCGCTGTTATAGGGCTGTGCCCTCCGCTTCAATTATCCGCCTAATGCCCTGAGATAAAGAGGGGATCTTGTTCACCACAACATCCCACACAATTTCATAATCCACACCGAAGTAATGATGAATCAACCGATCACGCATCCCGGCCATAGCCCGCCATTCTATGTGGCCGTACTTCTCCCTCATCTCCGGCGGTATCTGCTTCGCCGCTTCGCCGATGATTTCAAGACTCCGAACAAAGGCTCGTTGGAGAGTGGGATCATTCAGAAACTCCTCGTATGTGAGCCCTCGGGCTCGGTTCATCAAATACTCCGTCTCATCAAGGATATGCCGCAGGTATTCAATCGCCGAACGGGACATACTCTACCTCACGCATAATGTGCGGCTTCAGATAAGGGCTGAGGGCTTCAAGGGTCACCAATTCCACCCGTCGCCCCAACAATTGCTCTAACAAAACGGCCGTCCGGATGAAATTGTCAAAAGTCTTCTGTTCGGGTTCAAATTCCACGAGAATGTCAATGTCGCTGCTGTCGGTCTGCTCTCCACGCACAAAAGAACCGAATAAACCTAGCTTTCTTACCCCCAATTCCCGAAAGGAATCCTGATATTGCTGAAGAAGGGACAAAATATCGTCTTTCACCCACACAACCATCTGACTTGGCCCTTCCTTCCGGCTGCTGACAGCAATCCGTTGGGGAACGGATAGCTGTCGGCGGATTTGAGAGCGGATTGAACGGATGGGAGATGACCACTCCGTAAACGGTTTAGAGGAACCGCCTACACCGAGCAACCCAAGTATATACCGAAACCACCAGCGTGTCAAAAGAAAGCCCCGGAACCTGCGTTCCGGGGCCGTCGCCTACCCTCAGAGGTTCTCGATCTCCACCGGCTCCACGGGATCGGCCAACGGGAAGCCGAAGACCCGCGAGTAGAAGTAGAGCTCGGCGTCCAAGGCCCGCTTGATGTGCTCGGCCCGACGGAAGCCGTGCTGCTCCCCCTCGAAGAGCAGGTAGGCGACGGGCAGCCCTTTGGCCCGCAGCGCCTCCACCATCCGCTCCGCCTGCTCCGGGGGCACCACCCGATCCTCCGCCCCCTGGAAGAAGATGATGGGGCAGGAGAGCCGGTCGGCAAAGTGGATGGGCGAACGCTGGCGGTAGAGGTCCCGCCGCTCCGGATAGGGGCCGATCAGCCGGTCCAGGTAGCGAGACTCAAACTTGTGGGTCTCCCGAGCTAGGGCCTCCAGGTCGCTGATGCCGTAGTAGCTGGCACCGGCCCGGAAGAAGTCCCGGAA
>WFUY01000311.1 GCA_015484715.1 Thermoflexales bacterium
ACGCTGCCGGTGCCAACCTGGCCGTCGCCTTCTTCTGGATCACTGTCCCGTTGGACGTGATCTCCTTTTGGCTGGTCCTCAGCTTCTTCCTCCATAGCTTTCTCGTCTTCCCCGAAGAGGTGAGTTGGATCCGACGCCGCTCTTGGGTGGTGCCGACCATCCACCTGGTGAACCCCGTGGTCGCTGGCCTGGGGAGCTGGCTGCTGGGCGGAGGAGAGGTCCTGCCCACCCGAGCCATTCTCTTCCGCCTCAGTTACCCCATCGGCGGGTTGATGCTCCTGATGGGAGTGGGGCGGCTCATCTACCTCTACCGGACCACCCATCGTCCTCTGGTGCGCACCCAGATCCGCTGGCTGGTCTGGGGGCTGGTGGTGGGAACGCTACCCTGGTTGCTCTTCTTCAACCTCCCGATCATCCTTAGTGGGGAGCCTCTCCTTCCCTTGGGGCTGACCCTGGTGCCCCTCATCGCCATTCCCATCACCTTCACCTTCGCCGTGACCCGCTACCGGCTGCTTTCCATTGATCGGCTCATCAACCGGAGCCTGGTCTACGGAGCGCTGAGCCTCGTCCTGGTCGTTTTCTACTTTGCCACCGTCGCCCTCTTCAGCCGGATGGTGCAGATCGCGGCCGCCGGGGTGGAGGACACGACCATCGTCTTCTTCTCCACCTTGCTGGTCGCGCTTCTCTTCCTGCCGGCCCGCCAGCGCATCCAGGCAGCCATTGACCGCACCTTCTACCGGCACAAGATCACCTTCCAGCAGGTGCCGGCCCAAGTTGGCCGGGAGCTGAGCACCACCCTCGTCTTCGATCAACTGACCACCCTCCTGACGGAACGTCTCCCCCGGCAACTGGAGATCGCTGGCGCGGTCCTCTACATCCTCGACGAAGAGGCCTCCCGGTTTATCCCTCACGGCTCCCTGACAGGGGAACCAATCCCCGCCCAGGCTCCCTTCCTCACCCCGCTGCGAGGGGGGAACAAGCCCCTCGTCTGGACGGGCGAGGAAGGGAAGGATGGCCTGTGGACTGTCGCCCCATCGGTAGCCCTCTGGCTGCCCCTCGTAGGGCGGGGCGGGCTCATCGGCCTCTATGGGCTGGGGGTCAAGGAGTCGGGGGACCTCTACACCGATGAGGAGATCGAGTCTTTGCGCCTCCTGAGCCACCAGATCGCCATCGCTGTGGAGAACGCCCGCCTCTACCGCCAGGTGGAGGCTTACAGCAAAGGGCTGGAAGCCCAGGTCCAGGAGCGCACCCAGGCCCTGGAGGCGGCCAACCAGGCCCTCTGCCAGGAGAAGAGCAAGCTGGACGCGGTGATCCACAACATTGCCGACGGCCTGGTCGTAACCGATTCTGCCGGGCACATCCTCCTGACCAACCCGGTCTTCCAGCGGATGGTGGGCCAGCCAGCGACGTGGCTTCGGGGGCAGTCCTTGGCCGATCTCCCCTTTGACGAAGGGCTGGTCATGGTCGTCGCCCAGGCGCTGGAGGAGGTCGGTCAGGTCTTCACCACCGACGTTCAGGCAGCCAAGCGCATCTATCGGGCCTCGGCCACCGCCCTCCAGACCGATGGACGGGCCACCGGCGTCGTCACCGTGCTGCGGGACGTCACCCACGAGGTGGAGGTGGACCGGATGAAGACCGACTTCATTTCCACCGTCTCCCACGAGCTGCGCACCCCCCTCACCTCTGTCCTGGGATTCGCCCGCCTCATCCGCAAGGCTTTCGAGCGGGAGATCGTCCCGGTCCTGCCGGAGGTACGCCAGGTCCAACGGGCCAAGAAACGGATCCTGGACAACCTGACCATCATCGAGAGCGAGAGCCAGCGGCTCACCCGCCTCATCAACGACGTGCTGGACATCGCCAAGATGGAAGCAGGGCGGATGGAGTGGCATATGGAGGAGACCGACCTGGGCGAGGTGATCCGACAGGCCATCGCCGCCACCACCGCCCTGGCCGGCGAGAAAGGGCTGCCCATCCAGGTTGACTTTCCCGCGGAGGGGCTGCCCCCCGTCTGGGGAGATCGAGACCGACTGATCCAGGTGATGACCAACCTGCTCTCCAACGCCATCAAGTTCACCGAGCGGGGCCGGATCGAGGTGCGCGGCGAGGTGATCCCGGCAGAGGCCGCGGCCACCCTGCGATCAGGAGACGCTCCCCTGCCACCGGGGGAATGGGTAGCGGTCCATGTGGCCGACACCGGCGTGGGCATCCGGGCCGAGGACTTGCCCCACGTCTTCGAAAAGTTCCGCCAGGTGGGGAACGCGCTGACCAACCGCCCCCGGGGCACCGGGTTGGGGCTCTCCATTTGCAAGGAGATCGTTGAGCACCACGGAGGTCGGATCTGGGTCGAGAGCCAGGTAGGGGTGGGCAGTACTTTCTCCTTTGTACTGCCGCTGACCGGGACAGGGGCTGTGCCGGAATCCCCGGCCGAGCCCAAGCTGACCCCGCTGGTGGAGATCCGACGACGAGTCGAAGCTCAGCTTCCCCTGCCCCCATCGGGGACGAAGACGATCCTGGTGGCCGACGACGAGGCCAACATCCGCGAACTGCTCCGGCAGGAGTTGGCCGAGGCCGGCTACCGGGTCATCGAGGCCGCCGATGGGCCGGAGGCGCTGGAGAAGGCCCGTCGGGAGCGGCCCGACCTGATCATCCTGGACGTGATGATGCCCGGTGTCTCCGGCTTCGACGTCACCAGCGTGCTCAAAGCCGACGAGCAGACCCAGGAGATTCCCATCCTCATCCTCTCCATCATCGAGGATCGGGAGCGGGGGCTGCGACTGGGAGCCGACGCCTACCTGACCAAGCCGGTCGAGGTGGATGCCCTGTTGACGACCATCGCCCGCCTCCTGGCGAAGGACCAGGGTCCCATCCGACGCAAGGTCCTGGTCATTGACCGAGACCAGTCGGCGGTGGAAGCCATCACCCGCACGCTGCGGGAACGCGGCTACGAGGTCGTCGAGGCTTACGACCCACGCGGGGCGATCCTGAAGGCCCGGCGGGAGAAACCGGACTTGGTCATCCTGGACGCGATGATCTCCCAAATGAACGACTACGAAGTGCTCAAGGCGCTGCGTTATCAGGACCGGGAGGGACGGACCTGCGTCATCGTCCTGGCGGGGGAGGTCTCGCCCCAGCAGGAGGCCGAAGCTCGGCGGCAGGGGGCCGATGACGTGGCGCGGCGGGAAGACCTGCCCGACCTGCTGGATGAAGGTCGGTAAAGGGTGAGGTAAGGTGGAAGAGAAGATCCGACTGCGAAGACTCCTCCCTTCCAAACAGGTTGCAGCACTGCTGGCCGACTTCGCGCCCCTTCTGGGCACGGATGTCGCCCTGGTGGTGACCGACCAGGATGGTCGGCCGCTGGGGAGCCATCTCACCTTCCCGTCCGAGGCCATCCGGCTTCTGCGGGAAGCGGTCCACGAAGCGGCGGAGATCGTGATCACCCCTCAGGGGGCCCTCACCCCCCTCCGGGCCGAGGGCTGTGAGGTGGGGTGGGTTCTGGCGCTCGGCCCCCTCCCCCCGGCCTCGCGGACGCGGGCTCTACTAAAGGCGTTGCGCCAGGCTCTAGAGATCTTGATCGGTGTCGCTTTGGAGAAGCGGGCCCTGGCTCGAGAGACGTTGGACCGCTACCGGGAGATCAACCTGCTCTACAACCTGGGGGAGACGCTGGCCACCTGTATGGGGGTGCAGGAGCTCCTCCAGCGGGTGCTGACCCAGGCCAGCCAGATCATCCAGGCCCGGCGGGGAGCCGTCCTGCTCTATGACGAGGAGGGCCGGCTGACCGTCGCGGCCAGCACCGGTTTGGAGGCAGGCGGAACGCTGGCCCAGGAGGGGCGAGCGCTGGCGGAGGAGGTGGCTCGCACGGGCAAGCCCCAGATCATCAACGACTTCACCAACGGCGAAGGGCGGGTCCCTCTCCTGGCCGTTCCGATGCGCACCTCGGAACGGCGGCTGGGAGCCATCCTCCTGGCCGACAAGGCGGATGGGGCGATCTTCACGGCGGGGGATGAGAAGCTGCTGGCCGCCTTAGCCTGGCAGGCAGCTATCTTTCTGGAAAATGCCCGCCTCTTCGAGAACGTGCGTCGGCAGCGGGACGAGATCGCCACGATGAAGCGCTACATGGATAACATCTTCGCCAGCATCGCCAGCGGCGTCATCACCACCGATACTCAGGATGTCATCACCACCTTCAACCGGGCTGCCGAAACCATCCTGCGCGTCCCCGCCCACGAAGCGGTCAACCGCCCCTACCGTCAGGTGCTCGGTTTCTTGCGCGACACCCCGCTTCCCACCCTCATCGAGGAGGTCCGTCGGCACTGCAAGAGCCGCATTGCCCAGGAGATCACCTCTCGGCTTCCTCAGGGGGAGCAGCTTCACCTGAGTCTGAACCTCTCCACCCTTCGGGGGAGCAACGGGGAGACGCTGGGCGTGGCCATCGTGTTGGACGACGTGACGGAGAAGCGGCGCTACGAGCGGGAGCGGGCCTTGGTCCGCCGCTACCTGCCGCCTGAACTGGTAGACCGGCTGCCCGATGACCTGGCCGAGCTGGGGCTGCGGGGTGAGCGGCGGGTCATCACCGTCCTCTTCGCCGACATCCGGGGCTTCACCAGCTTCAGCGAGGTGAACCCGCCTGAGCGCGTCGTCGAAGTGATCAACAACTACCTGGCCCTGGCCGAGGGGGCGGTCCGCTACCATCGGGGCATCGTGGACAAGTACATGGGGGACGCCGTGATGGCCCTCTTTAACACCCCTCTCTTGGAAGAGCAGGAGCATGCTTGGCGGGCGGTGCAGGCAGCTTGGGGCCTGCAGGAGGCCGTGGCGGCCTACCATCAGCGCGTCCCGCCGGAGGAACGGCTCTTTATGGGCATTGGGATCTGCACCGGCGAAGCGGTCGTGGGCAATGTAGGAACGGAAGACCGGATGGAGTACACGGCCATCGGGGACACGGTCAACGTGGCCAAGCGGCTGCAGGAGAACGCCCGTCCGGGGCAGGTGCTCCTGGGTCGGACGACGTGGGAGGCGGTGCGAGACCGGGTGCGGGTGAAAGCACTGCCCGCTGTGCGGGTCAAGGGTCGGCAGACGGTCACGCAGATCTACGAACTGGTCGGTCTCGTGGGGGAATAAATCTCAGAACATCCCCGGGCAGAACCACCCAGCGCTGTACTTCCTTGCACAAACAAGCGCAAACAAAAAGGGGGGCCGTCGGCCCCCCAAATCGGTGCCCATCAACGGGACCTACTTGGCCTTCACCTTGATCTGCTTGGGCCTGACCTCTTCCACCTTGGGGAGGGTCAGCGTCAGCACACCGTTCTCGAACAGGGCCTCAGCCTTGTCTGCGTTGATGGGCACCGGCAACGACAGAGAGCGCTGGAAGGTGCCGTGGCGTCGCTCACGCAGGTGGTAGGAGCCCTTCTTGCCCTCGAACTCGTCCTTGATCTCACCCCGGATGGTCAGCACATCGCCCGAAACCTGGATCTCCACATCGTCAGGCCGCACACCCGGCACAACCGCCTTCACGATAATCGCGTCATCGGTCTCGTACACGTCCATCGGCAGGTAGAGCTGGGTGCGGCCATCGCCGGTGCCGAACCACTCCCGGAAGGGCCAGACGAAGCTTTCCTCGAAGAGCCGATCCATGGCCTCGCGCAAGGTCATGACCTCCCGCATAGGATCCCACCGCATCAGCTCAGCCATGCGTCTCACCTCCCTTCTCTGCAGGTTTCTTTCCGGTACAATCCGGCCTCCATGATAGCCACGTCGTGTTAGATGAACGCTAACAAAACGCTAAAAATTCGTTAGACTCGGGAGTTGCGAGCCTGCATTCCGCATACCATCTCGATGGGGGCTTTCTTCACCGCAGAGCCGCCGAGGGCGCAGAGGGATTTCTGGGGTCTCTCGGCGTCCTCCGTGCCTTTGTGTTAGAGAGAGCGCCGTCGAGCAGGCCAACACGATAGGGGGGAGCTGCCTATGCCGGGGAATCACCGAGGAATGCGCGGTGATTCCCCACAAGTGAGCGAGAGAGTGGTCCGCAGCAGGCCGTCCACGAATTTCTCACCAATGCACGAATGAGGCGGTCCTTAATTCGTGTATTCGTGCCCCATTCGTGGACGGCTAGTCACCCTATCTCCATGGGTAATCACCACAGGAATGCGGGTTGCGAAGCGTGGTTAGCTAAGGTATAATGACGTCGGGAATCGTAGGCCAATCGTTGGCAACCAAAAGAGAGACGACATATGATCCGGCGGGTGAGAGTCCGAGGGTACAAGTCGCTCAAAGAGATTGAGGTAAAGCTTCGACCGTTGACCGTTTTCATCGGTCCAAATGCTGCCGGCAAAAGCAACCTCTTCGACGCGCTGGGGCTGCTGAGCCGATCTGTGACTTCCCGGAATCTGGCCGAAGCGTTTAAGGAGCATCGCGGTGCCCCCTTGGAGGCTTTCTACTACGGTGATCAGGGGCTGAAGGGGCTCCTTGCACGACCTACTGTAGAGTTCACCATCGAAGTGGATGTCGAACTCTCGTCTGAGGTCGTTCGGGCTGTTGAGCAGCGCATCCAGGATATGCGGGAGGGGCTGCCAGAAGACGGAAACACATCGGGGCCATCCCGGCGTCGGGTCACCGAGCCGTTGCTGCGGTACACGCTGACCGTGCAGATGGCTGTGGAGTCGGGGTATCTGCGGGTGATGGAGGAACAATTGGTTGCCCTAACCCGCGATGGGAGGGTCAAAGCTTCCCGACGAGCATTCATCGAGCCCGTAAAAGGCCGTCTCCGACTCCGGTTGGAAGGACAGGCCCGGCCAACGGAATACGAAGTTGGCCTGGATTACACGCTGGTCTCGATGCCTCTCTATCCACCTCACTATCCTCATATCACGGCCTTTCGAGAAGAACTCTCCCGCTGGCGTTTCTACTACTTCGACCCAAAGACTATGCGGGCGGAGGTGCCTCTCAAAGAGGTTGAGAACCTGGGAGCCTTTGGGGCTGACCTGGCCGCTTTCTACAGCACTTTGAAGTCGCGGCACCCTCGGCAGTTCGAGGCTTTGAACCGGGCCCTCCGCTCTCTGCTGCCCGATGTCCAGCGTCTGGATGTCGAGCGTACCGATGAAGGGTTTCTGCGCCTACAGGTCTTCGAGAGAGGAGTTCCCTTCTCGGCTCGCATCATCTCCGAAGGCACTCTCCGTATCCTGGGGCTGTTGGCCATCACCAACCCCCTGTCACCGACAACGGTCATCGGATACGAGGAACCGGAGAATGGGGTTCATCCCCGGCGTCTCCAGCTTATCGCCGATCTGCTCAAGAACGCCTCCGAGACCGGAAAACAGGTCCTGGTCAATACCCACTCGCCTAAATTGCCTACCTACTTTGATCCCCAGGCTCTCATTGTCTGTCGCAAAGAGGGGGGTAAAACTTCTTTTCTCCCCCTTTTGGACTTGGGACCTGTGTTCCAACCAGCGCTTATTGAACAAGCCCTGGCCGAGACCCCGCTGTCGGAGCGGATCTTGAGGGGGGATTTCGGTGGATGAAATTCGCATCGGATACTTCTTGGAGGATATAGGCCAGGAGCAGTTTCTGCGAACTTTGGTGGAGCGGGTCGCCCAAGAAGTTGGGATCGCCTCCCAACAGCTTCGCCACGAAGTGCGAAATGCCACCGGAGGGCGAGGCAAGGTGCTGGACGAACTGCGGCGGTTCTTACGCGATGTCGGTCGTGAGCGCGAGAGTCCCTTTCCCTTGCTGATTGTCGCCATAGATGGCAACTGCAAGGGGTACCAGGAAAGGCGGAACGAAATCCACGCCATCGTCGAACGGAGTGGCTACAGAGGACGGGTAATCTGCGCCGTGCCCGATCCCCACATCGAGCGATGGTATTTGGTGGCCCCACGCACGCTTCAGCGGGTGTTGGGGGTCTCGGTCACTCCCGGCGTGCCTCCCTACAAATGCGAACGTGGCCGCTACAAACGGGCGCTCCGCGAGGCCATCCGGCAAGCAGGCATAATAGCGCCTCTGGGAGGCATCGAATACGGCCCTGACGTTGCAAGGGCTCTCGACTTGTACACTGTTGGTCGAGCCGATCCGGGATTCAAGCACTTCGTGGATGAACTGCGAGAGGGGTTGTCCCCTTTCGTGCGATCCCAGGACCCTTGATAATTACCCATATATGCGGGATACTTCGCGGTCCTCGGTGTAGAGATGCAACTGGAGTTGCATCCTGCTCAGCTGGGGAGACTTATGGGTAATCGCCGACGTGCAACCGTTGACGGTTAGGCGAAAGGCCGTACAATACGTAGCGCTATGGTCCGTGTCATCGCCGGCACAGCCAAAGGACGAAAACTGCGGGTGCCTTCCGAAGGGGTCCGCCCCATCACCGACCGGGCCAAGACCGCCCTCTTCAGCATCCTGGGGCCGGCCGTGATCGGTGCCCGCGTCCTGGACCTCTTCGCCGGGGCCGGGAGTGTGGGGATCGAGGCCCTCAGCCGAGGAGCCGCCCAGGTCGTCTTCGTGGAGCGCGACCCCACAGCGGTCCAGGCCATCCGCTGGAACCTGCGCCACACCGGCCTGTTGGAACGAAGCCGGGTGGTACGCAAGGATGTCTTCAAGTTCCTGGCCGGAGAGCCGGAACCCTTCGACCTCATTTACATCGCCCCTCCCCAGTACCGAGGGCTTTGGGCCGATACACTGCAGGCCCTGGACGCCCGGCCTGACTGGCTGGCCGAAGAGGGTCAGATCATCGTTCAAATCCACCCTCGCGAATACGAGCCCTTGCCCCTACAGCGGCTCTCCCTCTGCGACCAGCGGACCTACGGGGGGGTGATGCTCTGCTTCTACGAACGGAGTGGAGTCCTCGTCGAGAGCTAAGTGAGGCTTCCATCCTTCTACGGGCAAAACCGTCTCTTTGCTAACCCTTCCGCCTCTTCATACCCACCCTTGGGCGAGCCGCCATCGTCCCCCTCATTGAACGCCCCGCTCGTGAAGATATACACACATCTCTATGTCAAAAGTGACAACTGTCATATGAAATGAATGGCAACGATTACTTGACTTTTCTCGGTCTTCCGGGGATGATGTCCCCAAGGGATTGAAGAAGTTTTTGCCGTAATCTGTTCCTAAAAGGCACCAACAGGGGAGGGATGCCTATGGCCACGTTGACCCTTGAGGTCCCGTTGATGTACGGTGACCATCACGTTACCGAGGTGAGGCGGCTCCTGCTGAGCTTGCCCGGCGTAGAGGATGTCTACGCCAGCAGCTGTTTCCACATCGTCGAGGTCCAGTACGACGAAGCTCAGGTGAGTCCTGAGGAGATCGAGGCCCGGCTGGGGGAAGCCGGCTATCTGGGAGAGTTGCCGGTGCCCGTCGAGGCCGGGGCCGTCCACGGGAATGGACAGGGGGACGGCCCGAAGCCCTCGTATCGCCACACGACCGCCTATGAGCAGACCCGGCAGGTGATCAGCTTCGCCCAGCGCGTGCCCTATCGGGGACGCCCCCTGTGGCCCTGTCCCGGGATGGGGGTTCTGCGCAACGTAGAACTAGAAGAAGAAGGGAGGTGACCGATGGCCCGGAAGAAGCGCAGCCTCGAAGAGTTCAGCGCCGATCCTGCCGCTCAGGAGATGCTGGTACGTGCCGAGGAGATGGGGGTCTCGACGGCCTTCCATCGGGCCGATGCCCTCGCCCCCTGTAACATCGGGGCCGCCGGCATGTGTTGCAGCAACTGCGGCATGGGGCCTTGCCGGCTGACCAAGGATGGGCTGACCGGCGTCTGCGGCGCGACCATTGACACCATCCAAGCCCGTAACCTGGTCCGGGCCATCGCCGTGGGATCGGCGGCCCATTCGGACCACGGACGTGATATGGCCTTCACCCTCAAGGCGGTCGCCAACGGGGAGGCGGAAGGCTACGTGATCCGCGACGTGCCCAAGCTCCGCACCCTGGCCGCCCGTTACGGCATCCCCATCGAGGGGCGCTCCCCCGAAGAGATCGCCAACGACCTGGCCGACCTCTACATCGCCCAGTTCGGTCAGCAGGATGGCCAGGTGGTCCCCATTATCCGTGCGCCGGAGAAGCGTCAGAAGCTCTGGAAGAAGCTGGGCGTCATCCCCCGAGGTATTGACCGGGAGGTCGTCGAAGCGCTGCACCGCACCCATATCGGCGACGACCAGGATGCCGAGCACCTCCTGCACCACGCCATCCGCACCGCCCTCAGCGACGGCTGGGGAGGTAGCATGATCGCCACCGATGTCTCCGACATCCTCTTCGGGACGCCGGCCCCCCTCCTCGGACGGGCCAACCTGGGCGTCCTGCGGGAGGATATGGTCAACGTCATCGTCCACGGCCACGAGCCAACCCTGAGCGAGATGATCGTCGCCGCCTCTCAAGACCCGGAGATCATCGAGTACGCCCGGGCCGCCGGGGCCAAAGGGGTCAACCTGGCCGGCATTTGCTGCACCGCCAATGAGATCCTGATGCGCCAGGGCGTCCCGGCCGCCGGAAACTTCCTGCACCAGGAGTTGGTCATCCTCACCGGTGCCGTCGAGGCTATGGTGGTGGACGTCCAGTGCATCATGCAGGCCCTCGTCGGCCTGGCCCAGAACTTCCACACCCTGATCATCACCACCTCCCCCAAGGTGAAGATCAAGGACGCGGTCCACATCGAGTTCGACGAGCACCAGGCTCTCACCATCGCCAAGGAGATCCTGCGCCGCGCCATTGACAACTTCAAGAACCGGGGCGAGGTCCACATCCCGGCGGCCCAATCGGAGCTAATCCCCGGCTTCTCCCACGAGTACATCAACTATATGCTGGGTGGGAGCTACCGCGCCTCCTTCCGCCCCCTCAACGACGCCATCATGGCCGGGCGCATCCGGGGTGTGGCGGCCATCGTGGGGTGCAACAACCCCCGCAGCACCCAGGACTACCTGCACTCCTACGTGACCCAAGAGCTTCTCAAGCAGGATGTGCTGATCGTGGAGACGGGGTGCGGGGCCATCGCCACCGCCAAGTTGGGCCTTATGCTCGGAGAGGCCGGCCTGGATCAGGTCGGGCCGGGCCTGCGCGAAATCTGCGAGACCGTCGGCATCCCACCGGTGCTCCACATGGGCTCCTGTGTGGACAATAGCCGCATCCTCACCGTGCTCACCCAAATGGTCGAGGAGGGCGGTCTGGGTGACGACATTGACCAGATTCCGGCGGTGGGGCTGGCTCCCGAGTGGATGAGCGAGAAGGCCCTCTCCATTGGTGCCTATTGCGTCGCATCCGGCGTCTACGTCATCTTCGGCGGGAGTTCGCCGGTGAGCGGGATGCCCGATCGGGTCTCTGACAGCGACCTGGTCTCCCGCTACATCAGCGAGGGATGGGAGAAGCTCTACGGCGGCAAGCTGGAGTTCATCCCCGACCCCGAGGAGATGGTTCGCAAGACGCTGGAGCACATTGACAAGAAGCGTGCGGCCTTGGGGCTGCCGGAGTACGATCCCAGCCGCTTTGGCCGCAGCGGCGATGCCCGCATCCTGGAACTGGAGAAACTCCCGTTGCCGGAGCGTCGGGAAGCGCTTTACGGTGTACCGGTGCGCTAGAAGAGGAAGAGCAGGAGGAGGTAGCCCTATGTCTCGTTACATCGCCACCCGCGCCATCCGTGGCGCGCACGCTCTGGTCACAGAAGCCGAACTGATGCTCCAAAAGGCCCTGGCCGAGAAGGGGCCGGAGACTCCGGTCGCCTTTCCCAACACGGCTTACTACCTCCCCGTGATCTACGGCATGACCGGCATTCCCGTCGAGAAGCTGGGCCAACTGGAGCCGGTGCTCCAACACGCGCGCGCTCTGCTGCATCCCCTCCCCTCGGAGAAGCGATGGACGCCCTATCTGGGCGAAACCCTGGATTGCGGCATGGCGACGCTGCTGGCCGCCGAGGCCATCGAAGCCATCCGTTTCGTCTACGGGCTGCAGCCGGAACCGATGCCCGGCTTCCGGCTGGCCGGTGGTACCGCCTTCACCAGTCCCGACAACGGGGCCGGCGGCGAGAGCCTGGACGGTCATCTCAACGGTCCCATTGACGACATCCAGTTGCGCACGTGGGGGATCCAGTTGGTGGACGGGCGGATGCCGGGCTTCGCTGCCATCATCGGCGCGGCCAAGTCCAACGAGGTCGCCGTGAAGATCGTGCGCGAGCTCCAGCAACGGAATATCCTCTGTTTTCTCGCCGGCAACGTCAACGGGCGGAGCATCATCCACCAGTTGATCGAGGAAGGGGTCGAGCTGGGCTACGACACCTACACTGTCCCCTTTGGCACAGACACCATCAGCGCCATCTACGCCTTGGGCTTCGCCGTCCGCTCAGCCCTCACCTTCGGCGGCCTCAAGGGCGGCCAGGCCCGGGAGATCCTGCTCTACAACAAGGACCGCGTCTTCGCCTTCGTCCTGGCCCTGGGCGAGGTGGACGACCTGAAGTACGCCGCCGCCGCCGGCGCCATCAACTTCGGTTTCCCCGTCATCGCCGACACCGTCATCCCCGAGATCCTGCCCACGGGCGTCACCACCTATGAGCACGTGGTCAGCATGCCCTTCAACGAGATCGAGGGCAAGGACGACTTGGAGCGGGCCGAGCGGCTGGTGCAGAAGTGCATCGAAGTGCGCGGCGTCAAGATCAAGGTCACCAAAGTGCCCGTCCCCGTCCCCTACGGCTCCGCCTTCGAGGGCGAGGTCGTGCGGCGGGCCGACATGCGGATCGAGTTCGGCGGCAAGTACTCCCGCGCCTTCGAGTACCTCTACATGGCTCCTCTCAACGAGGTGGTGGACGGGCGCGTCGAGGTCGTCGGACCCGGCTTCGAGGAGGTCCCCGAACAGGGCCACATGGACCTGGGCATCGTGGTCAAGGTGGCCGGCCGGGGGATGCAGGAGGACTTCGAGCCGGTGCTGGAACGCCAGATCCACTACTTCATCAACGGGGCCTCCGGCGTCCAGCACATCGGCCAGCGTGACATCGCTTGGATCCGCATCTCCAAGGCGGCGGCGGAGAAGGGCTTCAACCTGGAGCACCTGGGCAAGATCCTACACGCCCGCTTCCACGCCGACTTCGGGGCCATCGTGGACAAAGTCGAGGTGACCATCTTCACCGATCCCGACCGGATCGAGGAGTGGCTGCGGGAGGCCCGCAAAGCCTACGACCGACGCAACAAGCGGCTGGCCGACCTGACCGACGAATCGGTCAACGAGTTTTACTCCTGCACCCTCTGCCAGTCCTTCGCCCCCAACCACGTCTGCGTCATCAGCCCCCAACGGCTAGGACTCTGCGGGGCCTACAACTGGCTGGACTGCAAGGCCTCCTACAACATCAACCCCACCGGCCCCAACCAGCCCATCAAGCTGGGCACCTGCATTGACCCGGTGAAAGGGTACTGGACGGGGATCAACGAGTACGCCCGCATTGCCTCCCACGGCACCGTTGAAGAGGTGGCGATGTACTCGATTATGGAAAACCCGATGACCGCCTGCGGCTGCTTCGAGTGCATCGTCATGCTCATCCCCGAGGCAAACGGCGTGATGGTGGTCAGCCGGGAGGACTCCAGCATGACGCCGGCGGGCATGACCTTCAGCACCCTGGCCGGGATGGTCGGCGGCGGCATCCAGACCCCCGGCGTGATGGGCGTGGGCAAGTACTACCTGCTCAGCCCCAAGTTCATCTCCGCCGACGGCGGCTTCAAGCGGGTGGTCTGGATGAGCAGCATCCTCAAAGAGACGATGGCCGAGGAACTCCACGCCGTCGCCACCCGCGAGGGCGATCCTGAGCTGATCTCCCGCATCGCCGACGAACGCTACGCCGTCACCGTCGAGGAACTGCTGGCCTGGCTGGAGGAACACGACCATCCTGCCCTGGCTATGCCGCCTATCTTCTGACAGACGCGCCGAGGGGTGGTCTCCCGCCGAGGCGTGCCATCGCTCCGCCACCTGTCGGACGTGGACCATAAGGCTGAACGGGGAAGCCCCCTTGACCTCGGCCGGAATGGGAATTCCGGCCTGTGAGGCAGCTCGCCGGGTTGGGCTCCCTGGGCCTGTGGAACGTCCGGCCAGGATCGAGTGACCGACGTCCCATGGGAGACCACCCGACGGAGAGGGTGGGGGACGTTCTCTTCCCTCCCCGTCTGGGACGGCCCTCCTCTTCCCCTCTTCCAGGTTGAGGTGAGCTGCAATCCGTGAATTCGTTCGGGATTCGTTGACTG
Source organism: Thermoflexales bacterium (assembly GCA_015484715.1). Lineage (GTDB taxonomy): Bacteria > Chloroflexota > Anaerolineae > S140-20 > S140-20 > S140-20. The sequence continues at coordinate 14,193 of WFUY01000311.1, forward strand.
GATGCCGATGGAGCGACCCGCAGGTCGCCCGTAGGCGCGGAGCTTGGCCGGTGCTGTATCGCACCTCCAAGCCCATCCAGACGAGAGACCGGAAATACGCAGGAGTGAGCTATGCCTCTCGAAATTCCGAAAGACAAATGGCCCGGTTCCGTTCGCACCATCACCATCGGGGCCACCCCCGAGGAGGGGGGGACCCGTGCCTGTACCGTCACCGTCGGCGGGGAGACGACGATGCCCTTCCTCCACTTCGAGGGCGAAATCCCCCACCGACCGGTGGTGGCCATCGAGATCCGAGACCGCCGGCCCGACGATTGGTCCCCGCTGCTCCTGGAGACCTGGGGGGAGGTGGTGAACGACCCGGCCGCCTGGGCCAAAGCGGCCGAGGAGGCCGGCGCCGACCTGATCCAGCTCTCCCTCAGCCTGACCGACGGCGACGGGGAGACCACCACCCCCGAGGCCGCCGTCGCCGCCGTCCGGGCGGTGCTTCAGGCCAGCGGGCTGCCGCTGATGGTCTTCGGGCCCGGCCAGGCCGCGGTGGACAACCAACTGCTGGTCGCGGTGGCCGAGGCAACCGCCGGGGAACGGCTGGTGCTGGGCATCCGCGAGGACAAGAACTACCGCACCATCGTCGCCACGGCGATGGCCAACGGCCACCTGGTCAACGCCCGCACCCCGATGGACGTCAACCTGGCCAAGCAGCTCAACATCCTCATCAGCGATATGGGCTTTCCCCTCGACCGCATCCTGATGGACCCGACCACGGCCGCCCTGGGCTACGGCATCGAGTACGGCTTCTCGGCGATGGAACGGCTGCGCCTGGCCGCGCTCCAGGGGGATGCCATGACCCAGTTCCCGATGCTCGTCACCCCCGGCTTCGAGGCCTGGAAGACCAAAGAGGCCAAGGTCGGTGAGGACGTGCCGGCCGCGTGGGGCGACTGGCTGGAGCGGGCCGTCCATTGGGAGACCCTCACCGCCGTCACCCTGCTGGAGGCCGGGGCCGACATCCTCGTCCTCCGCCATCCCGAGAGCGTGCGCCGGGTCAAGGCTGCCATTGACGACCTGATGACCGTGCGCGAAGTGGAAGCAGTGGCGTGATAAGGAGACAGCGCTATGGCCCTGACGGGAATCCAGATCTACAAGCTTCTGCCCAAGACCAACTGCAAGGATTGCGGCTTCCCCACCTGCCTGGCCTTCGCCATGAAGCTGGCCGCCAAACAGGTGGAACTCTCCGCTTGCCCCCACATCAGCGAGGAGGCCAAGGCGGTCCTCGCCGAGTCCGCCTCTCCGCCCATCCGGCTGGTGACCCTCAAGGCCGATGGTTACGAGGTCAAGGCGGGCAACGAGGTGGTCCTCTTCCGCCACGAGAAGAAGTTCTACCACAAGCCCGGCTTCTTCATCCGGGAGCGTGATGATGCCTCCTTGGACCAGATCAGGGAGAGGGTAGCCGCCACCGATGCCTACACCGTGAACTACGTGGGGATGGACCTGACGCTGGACGGCTTCGCCGTGGAGTCGGCCTCCGGCGACCCGACCACCTTCTCCCAGGCGATCAGCGCGGTCCGGGCCGTCAGCCAACGCCCCCTCATCCTGATGAGCCGGGACCCGGGGGTGATGGCGGCCGGCCTCCAGGCAGTGAATGGTGAGGCCCCCCTCATCTACGCCGCCGACGCCGACAACTGGGAGGCGATGGCCGACCTGGCCAAGCAGCACCAGGCTCCCCTGGCCGTCTTCGCCGACTCCCTGGAGGGGCTGGCCGACCTGACCCAGAAGATCAAGGCCAGAGGCGTGGAGGATATGGTCTTGGACCACGGGGCGCGGGACCTGGGCACCTCCCTTGCCCGCAACACCGTGATCCGTCGCCTGGCCCTGAAGAAGACCTTCCGTCCCCTGGGCTATCCCATCATCGCCTTCCCCGGCGACGCCGGCGATGCAGCCTGGGAAGCGATCTTGGCCGCCCACGCCGTCGCCAAGTACGCCGGTTTCATCGTCCTGGACCACACCGCGCCGGAGATGCTCTACCCGCTGCTGGTCCTGCGGGAGAACATCTACACCGACCCGCAGAAGCCGATCCAGGTCCAGCCCGGCCTCTACGAGATCAACGACCCCTCGCCGGAGGACCCGGTTCTGGCGACCACCAACTTCAGCATCACCTACTTCAGCGTAGCCAATGAGGTGGAAGGGGCCGGCCTGCCCGCCTGGCTCCTGGTGACCGATGCCGAGGGGATGAGCGTCCTCACCGCCTGGGCGGCGGGCAAGTTCGACGCCGAGCGCATCGCCAAGGATGTCCGGCGCTTCCACGTCCCCGACAAGGTCCATCGCAAGCGGATCGTCATCCCCGGCCACGTGGCGGTCATCTCCGGGGAGCTGGAGGAAGAGCTGCCCGACTGGGAGGTGCGCGTTGGCCCTCGGGAGGCGGTTGACCTGCCCACCTACATGAAAGAGGCCCTCGTGTGACC
>WFUY01000312.1 GCA_015484715.1 Thermoflexales bacterium
CACCTGAGCCCGCCGGCGGGCGTCAATCTCCTGGGCTTGCTTCTGCCGCTCGATCTCGTAGAGCCGCGCCCGCAGGATGGCCAGCGCCCGCTGCTTGTTCTGGGTCTGGGAACGCTCGCTCTCGCAGCGAACCACCAGCCCCGTCGGCTTGTGGGTGATGCGAATGGCGGTGGCGTTCTTCTGCATGTGCTGCCCACCAGGCCCAGAGGCACCGTAGGCCTCAATCTCCAGGTCCTTGGGGTCAATCTGCACCTCCACCTCGTCCACCTCCGGGAGGACGGCGACGGTGGCCGTGCTGGTGTGGATGCGTCCGCTGGACTCGGTGATGGGCACCCGCTGCACCCGGTGGACCCCGCTCTCGTACTTGAAGCGGGAGTAGGCCCCCTTGCCCTTGACGGCGAAGATGACCTCCTTGAAGCCACCGATGCCTGTCTCGTGAGCGCTGAGGAGCTCCGTCTGCCACCCCTTGGACTCGGCGTAGCGGGTGTACATCCGGTAGAGGTCGGCAGCGAAAAGGCCGGCCTCATCCCCGCCGGCGCCGGCCCGGATCTCGACGATGACGTTGCGCTCATCCCGAGGGTCTTTGGGCAGGAGCAGCCGCTTCAGTTCTGCCTCCAGTTCCGTCCGCCGCCGGCTCAGCTCCTCGATCTCCACCTCGGCCAGCCCCTGCATCTCCGGGTCGCTCTCCTCCTCCAAGAGCTCGCGGGCCTCCTCCAGTTCCTGAAGCACGGACCGATACTCCCGGTAGGCAGCGACGATGGGTTCCAGTTCGGCCCGCTCCTGGGCATATCGGGCGACCAACTGGTAGTCGGTGGCGATCTTGGGGTCAGCGATCAGGGTGTTCAGTTCCTCGTATCGGGCTTCGATGCCCGCCAGTCGTTCTAGCATATGTACCTCCAAGCTCGGTCCTACGGGCGGACCGCCGACGGCCGACAGCGGTCCGCCGATTCGTAGGGATTATACCACAGCTCCAAGGGAAGCACAGAGGGACGGCTCACCGGTGATTACCCAAGGGAAGGGGCCGCGGTAGGCCGTCCACGAATTTCTCACGAATGCACGAATGGGGCGGCTCTTCATTCGTGTATTCGTGCCCCATTCGCGGACGGCTGGTCTTCCTATCCCCACAAGACGGCTCAGCGGCTCAGATGACCGCCGTAGCCGGCGGCGACCAAGTTGAGGATGGCAAAGCCCAAGAAAGCCAGAGTGAACTGGCCGCTGGGGAGGATGAAGCAGAGGCTGATGGCGAGGCCAAGACCGCTGGCGAGAAGACCGTGCTCAACGTGCTGTCGCCCGGCAATCTTTCCGGCTACGAAGCCCCCGATCAAGGCCCCCACGACGCCCAAGCCGTTGGCAATCAACTCCACGGTGGGCGAAACCTGCTGCGAACCGGCCGGCGTCATCAGGCTGACGACGAGGAAGCCGACGAGCAGGGTAAAGGCAAAGTCGGTGAGAAAACCGGTGAGAACGGCCAGCACGTTGATGTTGGAGAAGTCCAGATTGCTCATAGGTCTCCCTCCAGCTTCTCTCGGGGGATGGGGAGGGTGAAGCCGAAAGTGCTCCCCTGTCCGACCTGACTCTCGACCCAGACCTTGCCGCCGTGGGCTTCGACGACCGAGCGAACGATGGCCAGCCCCAGGCCATGCCCTTCCTGGGCGATGGTCTCGCGCAGGCCGGTCCGGTAGAACTTGCTGAAAAGCCCGCGTTGCTTGGCCGGCGGGATGCCCGGCCCGGTGTCGGTCACGGTCACGACGAGGCTATCCTTCTGGCGGAAGAGGCAGACGGTGACCCGCCCACCGGACGGCGTGTACTTGATGGCGTTGCTCACCAGGTTGCTCACCGCCTGGCTCAGCCGCAGGGGATTGCCAACGATGGGGGGTAGGTCAGGGGCGATCTCCATCTCCAGCGTGATCCGCTTCTCCTCGGCTTGGAACCGGAAGGATTCCACCACCTCCTCCACGATCTGGTCCATCAGGCAGCATTCCGTCATCCGGTCTATCCCTGCCTCGATCTGGGCCAGGTCGAGAAGGGAATCAATGAGGGTCTGCATCTTCAGCACGGCACCCAGGATGGCCTCCACGCTCTCCCGCAGATAAGAGGGGATCTCCTCGATGGCTTCCTTCAGCAGGCCGGCGTGGCCGTAGATCAGTCCCAGGGGCGACTTCAGGTCGTGGGAAACGGTGGCGACCAGTTCATCCTTGAGGGTGTCCAGCGCCTTGAAGTGGGTGACGTCGTGCAGGGTGATCACCGTCCCCATCCCCTCCACTGGCTGGACGACGACTTCGAAGGTGCGGCCATCCTCCCAGATGATCTCCGACTGGGCGGGCTTTCCAGAGGCTTGAGCGTGTCGAACCAGTTCGAGGAACTGAGGGGTGGTGATCGAGTCGGAGAGGGGGTGACCGATGATGGCGTCGGGCTCCAGACCCAGCGCTTGGCTGACGGCCGGGTTGACCAGGAAGACCACGCCCTGAGGATCGAGGACCAAGATGGGATCCTGGACGCTGTTGATGACGGTGGTCAGGGTGGTCTGTTGCCGTCGGACGTACTCGTAGAGGCGGGCGTTCTGGATGGCCGCTGCGGCCTGGTGCCCCACCGCGGTCAACAGGGAGAGATCTTCCTCTGTGAAAGCCCCCGGCTGGGAATGGATCAGGGTTAGCAGGCCGTACA
>WFUY01000313.1 GCA_015484715.1 Thermoflexales bacterium
GCTCGCATCCCGCTTCCCCCGGTCTCGCCACAGCCGGTGAAGAGGGTCCAGACCTCCGTGTAGACAAGGGGCTCGTTCACCAGCCGTTCGGCCAGGGCCAGGAGCGTGCCCACCGCCGAGGCGTTGTCGTTGGCCCCGGGGCTGTAGGGGGTGTGGTCGGCGTGGAGGGTCAGGATGAGCGTGATGGCCTGCAGGAGCCCCATCCCCATCGCCAGCCAGTAGGGCCAGGGGAGGCGGGTCACCGCCCCGATGAGGAAGAGGGATCCGTTGGAGAGCACGCTGACGAAGGTGAGGGGCATCAGGATGGCAAAGGCCTCTTCCCGCCAGCGGGTTCGCTGGAAGATGGGGGTGCGGGCGGTGTCCAGGTGGCCGACCAGGACGACCCGTCGGAGGGGTCGGGAGCCCTTCTCCTGGGTTGTGGCGGCGGGAATGGCGGCGAAGACGTTCTGGCTCGGCCGTCGGCCCAGCCAGCGTCGCAGCGGATGGAAGCGCAGGCTGGTCTCCCCGTAGAAGATCCAGGCGCTGCTCAGGGTGAGGAGCGCTCCTATCAACCCACCCCACAGCGGCAGCGCCAAGGCGATCAGCAGCCCCCAGAGGGCGAGGGAGCAGGCGACGGCGAGGGGCCGCCAGCCGGACCAGACCCCTCGAAAGGGCTGGCGGTGTACCGATGGAAGGCCCAGGCGGGCGAGCCTCTCCTGGACGTAAGCGGCTGCCTGCGCTTCCTGGGGAGTTGTCGCGCCCCGGGGGCCGACTTCCTCGACCAGGAATCGAATGTGTTCCAATGCCCGCCGGGCCCACACCTCGTCGTCAGCCACCCCTGGCTCCTATAGCGTGATCTGGCGGACGGTTCGCACCTGAGGCAGGGCCTCGATGGCGGCCAGGACGGCGTCGGGAGCGGCCTCGTCCAGGGTGATCACGGAGAAGGCTTCGCCGCCGGGGGCCGTCCGGCCCGTCCGCCACTCGGCGATGTTGATCTGGTGATCTCCCAGAATGGTGCCCACCCGTCCGATGACGCCGGGGATGTCCCGGCTCTGCATCACCAGCAGCGTGCCCTCGGGGCAGAAGTCGAGCCGATAGGGGCCGACCTGGACGATGTGGGGCTCGTGGCGGCTGAAGAGGGTGCCGGCGATCTGCTGTTCCCCCTCGCTCCCGACGGCGTGGCAGGCGATCAGGTTGGGGTAGTCGGGGGTCTCCAGACCCCGCGTCTGGGAGAGGGCGATCCCCCGCTCCGTCGCCAGCAAGGGGGCGTTGATGTAGTTGACCACCTCGCCCAGGAAAGGGCTGAGCAGCCCTTTGAGCAGGGCGATGGTCAGCGGCTTGACCTGCTCGGCGATCTCCTCCCCCTTGACCTCGACCTCGATCCGGCGGATGCGGCCCGGGGCCAGCAGGGCCAGGAGGCGTCCCATCTTCTCGGCCAGCTCCAGGTAGGGGCGGAGCCGGGCGAAGCCGGGGCCGGCGACGAAGGGCAGGTTGACGGCGTTGCGGTAGTCCTCACCCCGCAGGGCCTTCAGCACCTGGTCGGCGATCTGGGTGGAGACGTCCCGCTGGGCCTCGACGGTGCTGGCCCCCAGGTGGGGGGTGTGGACGACGTTAGGCAGGCCGATGAGGGGGTTGTTGATGGGCGGTTCCACGCTGTAGACGTCCAGGGCAGCCCCGGCCACGTGACCGCTCCGGAGGGCTTCGTAGAGGGCCGTCTCGTCAATGATGCCGCCTCGGGCGCAGTTGACCAGCCGGACGCCGGGCTTCATCATCGCGATCTCCTCCCGCCCGATCATCCCTCGCGTCTCCGGCGTTAACGTGGTGTGGACGGTGATGATGTCGGCGGTCTGGAGGAGTTCCTCCAGCGTCACCACCCGCACCTTCATATCGAGGGCTACCTCCTCGCTGATGTAGGGATCGTAGGCGACGACCTCCATCCCGAAGGCCTGAGCCCGCGCCGCCACCTGGCGTCCGATCCGACCGAAGCCGATGATGCCCAGCCGTTTGTGGTAGAGCTGGATGCCGAGGAAGCGCTGGCGATCCCATTCCCCTCGGGCCAGGGAGGCGTGAGCCTGGGGCAGGTGGCGACAGAGGGCCAGGATGAGGGCCATCGTCTGCTCGGCTGTGGCGATGACGTTGGCCTGGGGGGTGTTCATCACGAGGATGCCCCGGGCCGTCGCCCGCTCCAGGTCCACGTTGTCCAGGCCGATGCCGGCCCGCCCGATGACCTTAAGCCGCCGGGCCCGATCCAGCACCTCGGCGTCCACCCGGGTCCCGCTGCGGATGATGAGGGCGTCGTAGTCGCCGATGATCTCTAGCAGACGTTCCCGGCCTACCTTGCCTGGGGCGTCTACGTGGACGTCAGGAGCGGCCCGGAGCCGTTCCAGGCCGGCTGGAGAGAGCGGGTCGCTGACCAGAATGCGGAACATATCGCGCTCCACACCTCACGCTTCGTGTTTCACGTCTCATGCGATGAACGCATCTATGCGCTCCAGCAGGGCCTCGATCTCACCCTGGGTCACGTCGCCCATATGGGCGATGCGGAAGGTCTGGCCCTTGAGACGACCGTAGCCGTTGGAGATGAGCATGCCGTGGAGGCGCAGAAAGCGGTTGAGCGCCTCCACGTCTATCCTCCGAGTGTTGGTGATGGCGGTGACGGTGGGGCTCTCGTAGCCGGCCTCGGCGAAGAGGGCGAAGCGCTGGCGGGCCCACTCCTGCACCCGCCGGGCCAGGGCAGCGTGGCGGGCGAAGCGGGCTTCCAGCCCCTCGGCCAGGATGCGGTCGAGCTGTCGGTCGAGGGCGAAGAGGTGGGGGATGGCCGGGGTGGCCGGCGTCTGGTTGCGGGCCAGGTACTTCTCGAAGACGAGGAAGTCGAAGTAGTACCCTCGGTGGGCGACCTCTTTGGCCCGCGCCAGGGCCCGGTCGGAGACGGCGGCCAGGGCGATGCCGGCGGGCAGGGCCAGCGCCTTCTGGGAAGAGGTCAGGCAGACGTCAATGCCCCACCGGTCCACCTCGATGGGCGTCCCACCCAGGGAGCTCACCGCGTCCACCAGCAACAGCGTCTCCGGGTAGTCGGCCACCACCTGGGCGATCTCCGGCAGGGGGTTCAGAAGGCCGGTGCTCGTCTCGTTGTGGATGAGGGCGACGGCGTCGAAGGGGCCGTCCCGGAGGGCTTCGGCGATCTGGTCCGGGCGGATGGCCTTCCCCCAGGGCGCTTCGACGACGACGACTTCTTTGCCGTTGGCCCGGCTGACCTCGGCCCAGCGCTGGCCGAAGGCCCCGTTGACGGCGTGGAGGATGCGTCGGCCCTCTCGGACGCAGTTCCGGCTGGCGGCCTCCTGCAAGCCGGTGCCGGAGGAGGTGGAAACGTAGACGCGGTGCCGGGTGGCGAAGAGCCGGCGCAAGCGGGGCTGAAGCTGGGCGAAGAGGTCGGCAAATTCCGGCGTGCGGTGGCCGATCTGGGGCTGACTCAGCGCGGCCAGGACGTCGGGATGGACCTGGGTGGGGCCGGGGATGAAGAGTCGCGGCACGGCCATGCCTTCTCCTCTTGGGGCGGTAGTACCTTGAGGGTATCTATTCAGCCTGCCCTCCCGCAGGTCACCGATCGAGGGCGCTTTCAGCCCCGATGGGCTATTGGAAGCACGATTTCGCGTCGGAAACGCGCCTAACTTGCGGGAGGGTAAACAGTTCTTGGGGGAGATTATACCTTGCCTGAGAGGGGACGTCAAACCAAGAGGAAGCGGTGATTACCCACAAGTGAGCGAGAGAGTGGTCCGTAGCGGGCCGTCCACGAATTTCTCACCAATGCACGAATGAGGCGGTCCTCAATTCGTGTATTCGTGCCCCATTCGTGGACGGCTAGTCTCCCTATCTCCAAAGATATGGGTAATCACCGGAAGAGGAGTAGGTCTCCCGGACTGGCTGGAAACGGGAAACCCGTGTAAAATTACCTCTCGGTTCGTATGGACCTACATCGGCCTCGGCCAACCATCGGAGCGATGACCTCTCTGCCATCCATCCGCAAGCGATTCCCCCTCCTCGTCCTGTTGCTGCTGGGGGTCATCTTCGCCCAGACCAGCGGGAGTGCCGCCCGTACCTCTCTGACCATTGACGAAGGGTTGCACGTCACCAGCGGCTACACGATGCTGCGCACAGGGGATTTCCGCCTCGTCGAGGAGCACCCGCCCCTGGTCAAGGAGTTGGTGGCCCTGCCTTTGCTGCTGGTGCCCGGCCTGCCCGACCCGACCACTCTGCCCGGCTGGGAGTCCGACGTGACCGTGCTCGACAGCGTGCGGCTGGTGCGGGCGGCCCAGGCGCTCATCTACCCCTACCGGCCCATAGACCGGCTGGTCTTCGCCGCCCGGCTGCCGGTGGCCCTGCTGACCGTGCTGTTGGGGGCCGTCGTCTTCCGCTGGGCCGCCGACCTGTGGGGCCGGCGCGGGGGGCTCCTGGCCCTCTTCCTGCTCGCCTTCGACCCCAACGTCCTGGCCCACGGGGCCGTGGCGGGCACCGATCTGGGGGCGGCCTTCTTCATCACCCTGGCCCTCTTCGCCCTGGCCCGTTTCCTGCGCCGGCCCACGACCCCGCGCTTGCTCCTGGCCGGCGTGACGCTGGGACTGGCCCAGGGGGCCAAGCTGTCGGGCCTCCTCCTGCTCCCCATCGTGCTCCTCCTGGGGGTGCTGGCCCTCCCCGGCCGGAAACGGCTTGCCCTGCTGCTCCTCTTCCTCGTCGCCGGCCTGACCCTCTGGGCGCTCTACGGCTTTGAGGTGGGGGCGGTTCCCGGCCTGCCCTTCCCCGTCCCGGCGGCCAGCCACCGCATCCCCTGGCTGCGCCTGCGTCAGCACGCCGCCGGAGGGCACGCCGCTTTCCTGATGGGGGAGGTGCGCTGGAGAGGGTGGTGGTACTACTTCCCCGTCGCCTTCGCCCTCAAGACCCCCTTGCCGACCCTGCTCCTGCTCGCCTACGGCCTGTTGCGCCTCGCGCGCCGCGCAACTTGCAACTTGCCCCTTGCCCC
>WFUY01000314.1 GCA_015484715.1 Thermoflexales bacterium
CGGAGATGTGTATAAGAGACAGTGGCCGACCTCCACGTCCTGGTGGACCCGACCGAGCGCCGGGCCGCCATCGAGGCCCAAGCCCAAGACCTGGCCGCCGAGGTCGGCGGGGTGATCCCCGAGGACCCCGACCTCCTGACCGAGGTGACCAACCTGGTCGAGGTGCCCACCGCCCTGCGCGGCCACTTCGACCCCGCCTACCTGGAGCTGCCCGAACCGGTGCTGGTCACCGTGATGAAGAAGCACCAGCGCTACTTCCCCGTCGTGCGGGCCGAGGCCGACGCCGCCGATCCCGGCTCCACCCGCCTCCTCCCCTACTTCATCGCCGTGCGCAACGGAGGCCGGGAGCACCTGGACGTGGTACGCCAGGGCAACGAGGAGGTGATCCGGGCCCGCTTCGCCGACGCCCGCTTCTTCTACCAGGCCGACACCGCCAAGCCCCTGGAAGCCTTCCTGCCCCGCCTGAAGACCCTCACCTTCCAGGAGCAGTTGGGCTCGATGCTGGACAAGACCCACCGGCTGGAGGCCCTGGCCCCGGCCCTGGGGGAGCGGCTGGGGCTGGACGACGAGGCCCTGGCCACCCTGCGCCGGGCGGCCCACCTCTGCAAGGCGGACCTGGCAACCCAGATGGTCATCGAGTTCACCGCCCTCCAGGGCATCATGGGGCGCGAGTACGCGCTGAAGTCGGGGGAACCGCCGGCCGTGGCCGAGGCGATCTTCGAGCACTACCTGCCCCGCTTCGCCGGGGACCAACTGCCCGAGACGAAACCCGGCCTCGTCCTGGGGCTGGCCAACCGGCTGGACAGCCTGGTCGGCCTCTTCGCCGTCGGCATGGCCCCCACCGGCTCCGCCGACCCCTACCACCTGCGCCGGGACGCCCTGGGGCTGGTCCAGAACCTCATCGCCCACCGGGTGGACTTCTCCCTGCGCGAGGGGATGGCGCTGGCCGCCGACCTGATGCCCGTCCCGGTCCCCGAGGAGGCCCTGGAGGCCGTTCACCGCTTCGTCGTCGAGCGGCTGCGGGGCCTGCTGCGGGAGGCCGGCTTCGCCCACGACGTGGTCGAAGCGGTCCTCGCCGCCCGGGGGGACAACCCCTACCGGGCCCGGATCGCCGTCGAAGCGCTGAGCCGCTGGGTGGCCCGGGAGGACTGGCCCCAGGTCCTGGCCGCCTACAGCCGCTGCGTCCGCATCACCCGGGAGTTCCGGGAGACCTTCCCCCTGGACCCCGACCGCTTCGTCGAGGAGGCGAGCCGGGAACTCTACGCCGCCTACCGGCGCTGTGCCGCCCAGGTGAGCCCCCAGAGCAGCGTGGACGACTTCTTCAACGCCTTCCTGCCGATGATCCCGGCCATCACCCGCTTCTTCGACGACGTGCTGGTGATGCACGGGGATCAGAGGCTGCGGGAGAACCGACTGGCCCTGCTGCAGCGCATCGCCGCCCTGCCGGCCGGCATCGTGGACCTGAGTCACCTCCAGGGGTTCTAGGCGGTGATTACCCGTATCTTGGGAGATAGGGAGACTAGCCGTCCACGAATGGGGCACGAATACGCGAATTAAGGACCGCCTCCTTCGTGCATTTGTGAGAAATTCGTGGAGGGCCCGCTACGGACCACTCTCTCGCTCACTTGTGGGTAATCCCCGGGGTTCTAGCTTTTGCTTTGCCGGGCGGTTTGTGATAAAATGAAGGGGTGTTTCGCGCGCATCGGGCAAGGACAGGGTGATGTCCGAAGAGATCGTATCCTTCCTTAAAGAGATTCCCCTCTTTGCGGACCTGCCGGAGGAGGAGCTGGAGCGGCTGGCCGAGGCCGGCGAGATCAAGCGCTTCCACCGGGGTGAGGTCATTGTGAAGGAAGGGGACCTCCCTGATGCCTTCTACATCATCCGACGGGGAAGCGTCGTCGTCCGTCGCTCCATCCCCGGCCGTCCTGAGCAGATCGTCGCCTACCTCCACGAGAAGGACTACTTCGGGGAGATGGCCTTCTTGCGGGAAGCGACCCGCAACGCTACGGTCGAGGCCATCAGCCCCCTCGAGGTCTTCTCCTTGGGCAGGGAGACCTTCCGGGGGCTTCTTTATCGGCATCCCGAGCTCCAGGACCTGCTGGAAGCCCGGATGGAGCAGCGGCTGACGCTGGGGGAGACCCGCTTCCCCTGGCTAGGGGACGACGAGGTGGTGCTGAGCTTCAGTCGCAAGCACCTCATCACCCTGCTGCGCCGATCCTGGTGGTGGGTCATCCCGCTCCTCGCGGGTAGCGCAGCCGCAGCGGCTGCCCAGCAGACGGAGGAGTTCCCCTACATCATCCTGTCCAGTTCCCTCTTCGCCCTGGCCGTCCTCGCCTTCCTCTACCTCTACCTAGACTGGCGGAACGATTACTACATCGTCACCAACCGGCGGATCGTCCATCTGGAGCGGGTCCTCCTCATCCGGGAAGACCGGGACGAGGCCCCCATCCAGCGGGTCCAGGACGTGAACATTGTGCGCAAAGGCCCCCTGGCCAAGGTCTTCGACTTCGGCGATATGGTCATCCAGACGGCCGGCACCACCGGCCAGATCGTCTTCAAAGACCTCCCCTCCCCCGACGACGTGCTGGAGGTCGTCCTGGCCGACGTCGAACGCTCCCGCCGGCGCTCCCGCGTCGAGACCAAGAAGATCTTCCGGGAAGAGCTCCAGGAGCGGCTGGGCTGGAAGCCTCGCCAGGAGGAATCTGAGGAAGAAGGCGTTGCCGAAGAGGAAGCCCAAGAGGGCGAGGAAGGCGAGGAGGAAACGAAGCCTGAGAAGAAGCCCCTCGACCTCCTGCTGCCCCTGCGGGTGGTCGGCTACTGGCTGAAGTCCACCTTCTACGTCCCGATGTGGGAGCGGGAGGATGACACCATCACCTGGCGCACCCATTGGTTCGTCCTGGTGCGCAAGAGCATGGCTCCCTTCTTCAACCTCCTCTTCTTCACCGGCCTGCTCTGGCTGGCCGGTATGGGCTGGGGACCGATGGAAGCCCTCTCTCCCCCGCTACGCAGAATGGCCTGGCTGCTGATCATCCCGGTGGATACATTCTTCCTCGGCTGGTGGTTCTACCGTTTCTGGGACTGGAAGAACGACCTCTACATCATCACCAGCGATCGGATCATTGACCTGAAGAAGCGCCCCCTCTTCCTCCAGGAGGAACGGCGCGAGACGACCCTGGACAAGATTCAGAACGTGAACCTGACCATCCCCAGCCCTATCGCCCAGTTGTTCAACTACGGGACCATCGAGATCGAAACGGCGGGCGAGGTGGGCGCCTTCGAGTTCAAGAACGTCTACGACCCACGCCGGGTCCAGCAGGAGATCTTTGCCCATATGGACGAGCTGCAACAGCGACAACGGGAGAGCGAAGAACGGCGCCGCCTGCGCCAGTTTGCCGATTGGTTTGCTATCTACGATGAACTGAAGCGCGAACAACAACAGATGGGAGTCGAACTGGAGAAGGGAGAGAGCCAATGAGCTTGCGCCCCATCGCCCTGCTGGGAGATCCGGTGCTGCGCCGCAAGGCCCGCAAGGTCACCCGCTTCGACCAGGCCCTCCAAACCCTCATCGAGGATATGGTAGAGACGATGCGGGAGGCCAACGGCATCGGACTGGCCGCCCCCCAGGTCAGCGTGCTCCGGCGGGTGATCGTGGTGGAACTGCCTGAAGATGAGGAGGTGCCCGGCAGCGGGCGCCTCTACGTCCTGGTC
>WFUY01000315.1 GCA_015484715.1 Thermoflexales bacterium
ATGAAGGTGTTCACCAGCCCCAACCGGTGCATGGACTCGGTCACCCGCTCGGCCCCCCGGTAGGCATCCCCCTCCCCGATCTCCCGCAGGAGCAGGTTGGCCGTGAAGTTCCCGCTGAGGGTGAGGGTCTCCGTCAGCAGCTTGGTCTCCTCAACGTTGGGGGCCCGATCCAGGTAGCGGAAGAACTCCTCCACAATGGCGACCTTCACGATGCTCATTCCGGCGTAAGCGACCTCGGCGTTGAGAGCCAGCTCCTCGCCCGTCTGGAGGTCCTTGACGAAGACGCTGACCACGCCGGGGAAGTCGGCTGCCCGCGCCTGGATCAGCTCCCCTACCATCTCCAGCGAGGCCGGCGGAGGCGGGGTCACCTCGACCGGCAGCGTGACCTCCCGCTCATCGGGTGAGTAGAGGGCCTGGGTAACCAGGGGGAGAGCCGCCTCGACCTTCAAGCGGGTCCCCGGTTCCCCCGGGGCCAACTTCAGCTCGGCCACCACGGGGCGTGGAGGCTCGGGGTCCCGGTCGTACTGCTGGGCAACGAGGTTCAGGAAGTCCCGCAGGGCTTCCTCGGAGTAGGTGGCTTCGATGGGGACGTGGGCGGCCGGCGGTGGCCGGCGGAAGAGGTGAGCCAGGAAGCCCCGCACCCCGCCGGCCCGAGCGTGGGCCTCCTCCAGAGCGGCTCGTGTCGTCTCCCAATTGATGCGAAAGGCCACCTCCTCCGGGTAGAGGGGAATGGTCGTCTCTTCGTAGTGGAGCAGGACGGGGGCGCTGTAGGCCGTGGTCACCCGCTCGACGGCCTCGTCTGGGCTCAACCCCGAGACAGAGATCCCCCCCAGCGTGGTGCCGGGGGCCAGGTAGGCCCGAGCCTGACGGTAGCCCTGCCACTGCCAGATGAGCAAACCCGTGCCTACGAGGGCGATGAGAAACCACCAAAACCGGTTACCGCGTTCCCGACGATGGGGGATCGCCAGTCCCAAGAGCACTCCTCCCAATGCGATCTTGTCGCTGCTTCCCGATGGCGATCGGTGGAAGCTGCCTCATTGGGGCAAACCCCGGGTTTGCCCTCCTGACCAGGAACCGACTCGGCAGGAGGAACGCAGCCAGGGGTGACAGCCACCGAGCCGGGAGGAGTATAACACAGAGCAAAGGGGTGGGCAAGCAGGCGCTGTCGGCCCCCCAGAAGCGAGCGGGGCCCGGCATCCCACAGGGTGCCGGGCCCCGGATGACCGGGTGCCGGTGGCGATCGGCTTTCGGGCGCTCCCCTGGCACCCCCGGCGGGGGCGGCGGGGAGAAGCCCAATGGCCGGATCAACGGCCAAAGATCAAGGGGAGGTAGAACCGATGGGGCTCGACGATGGCGATGGCGGCATCGCTGCTGGATAGCTGCCCATCCTCGCTCAGGGTCGCCTCGTTTATCAGGACGGTGGTATCGAAGACCTTTGCCGTCACCGCCAAGGTCACCGTCACCACCTGGCCTGCGGCCGGTGTTCCTTGCCAGGTGACCCGATGGCTCCCGGCGTCGTAGGTCACCGTGCCCTCGGTCGCCTCCAGGCGAGAGGGAGACGTGACTTCCGTCGGGAGGGGATCGGTGAGGAGCATCGGCCGGCCGGTCCCCCGCACCACCAGCGTGTAGGTAAGGGTCCCGCCGGCCGAGGGGTCGGGGGGCTGGACCAGCTTCTCCAGCGTGCCCGCCGTGGTTCCATAGACAACGGTCAGCGTGGGGCGCCCTTCGGCGTTCCAATCGCCGGTATCCGAGGAGACGAAGTACTTCCCGCTGTGGTAGGGGCCGTCGGCGCTGTAGAGGACCAGCCGCAGGGGACGCCCCTCAGCATACGCCTGGGCCACGGCCCCGGTCACGTCCCACTGTCGGGGCAGGCCCGGCCAACCGGGAAACGCGGTGGGGTCCACCCAGGCCGCCGAGACGTTCTCCACGGCCAGGGGAGCGTTGTTCCAGGTCAGGGTCGTCTCGTCCCAGGCCTCGCCCACGGTAAAGACTTGGATGTAAGACGGCTCCGCCTGGCTAGGATCCGACCCACCGAACTGATGTAGGGTCAATGTGGCCGAGAGGACCACCTTGCCCGAGGGCAAAGCGTCCAGTGGAAAGGTGACGTAGTACTTGGAGAAGCAGGGCCAGTCGGCCACATCGGACTGGTTCTGGATGTTGAAGTCGGTAGCACCGGCATAGTTGGCCTCTCCCCACTCGCTCCAAAAGTCGAGGCCACTGCCGCAGAGGGTCCCTCCGCCGACGGCGGCATCCACCACCGTGGCCCCGTCCAGCTTGTGCCGGATGGTAACGCTCCCCTCGGCGACAGCCGGTGGCGGCTGGTAGGCCGGCAGCCCGAAGGCGAGTTGCCCCCAGGTAGACGGACGTGCCGAATCCATGGTCTCAGGCCACCGCTTGGGGGCGATAGGGGTGCCGGCGGCATCGTCCCGATCGTGGAGCTCCAGAGCCAGCCCCCACGCCGTCCCCGAGGCGGGGGGACCAGAGAGGCCAAGGCTGGCGAAGGGGATGTGGAAGGTAAGCACCCATCCCCGGTTGTCGGCGTCCTTGTTCGGCCCTCCGGCTCCCCGATAGACGCTCTCCGTCGTGAAGTCCACCGCTGTGGCCGTCCAGCCGGTGCCGTTCCCCCGGTAGGCCGCCTGGTAGCCGGACCGCGGTACCCACTGGGGGGCGAACTGAGCCACGAAGCGGTAGGTGCTGGCATCGGGGCTGCTGCCCCGGTTGCCGTCCAGGTCCAGGTAAAGGGTGATGGCGTCCCAGTCGGTCAGGCTATCTTGGGATGGGGAGAGATCGTACCATAGACGGCGGTCGAAGATGGCCAGACGCAGACGAAGCTCCTCATCGGTGTAGCCCACCCGCACGTCCACGTAG
>WFUY01000316.1 GCA_015484715.1 Thermoflexales bacterium
GCCGACGGCTGGCCGTAGAGCTGGGGTCGGCGGGGGACGAGTTGGCCCGGTGGTGGGCCCGACGGCTGCCGAACCTGACCTTGCACCACTACGACACGGCAGAGCATGCGATGCAAGCGGTGCTCCAGGATGAGGCCGACGCCGCCGTGACGGACCGGGTGACCGCCCTCCTCTACACCGGTGCGCGGCCCGCTCTCGTCGTCGCCGAGCCTCCCCTGACCGATGAGCAGTACGCCATCGTCCTCCGGCGGGAGGATCAGGCGCTCCTGCGGGCCGTCAACGCAGCCCTCGATGCGATGCGGCGGGATGGCACGCTGGAGCAACTGGAGAAGCGCTGGATGGGGGGGAGTCGAGCAGCGAGGTAACCGGGTGCTCGGGCGACGGAGAGATTGGAGTTGGGAGAGATGACGCTATGGGATGAACTCGCTCAGGTCGAGCCGGAGGCTTGGGGCCGGCAGCAGAACGATGCCTGGGACCGGGCCACCAACTTCATCTACACGACGCTGACCTATGCCGAGGTCCTGGAACGGTGCGAAGAAGCGGCCCGCCAACTCCGGGTCCCCCTGGAGGAGGTGCAGCGCTACGCCCTCCACCGCTGGTACAGCTACCACACCCACGAGGCGGTGTTGGCCCTGATCCTGGACCATCCCCGCGCCCGGGCCCATCCAGACCGCCGTCACCCGACCGTAGACTTCTACCTCCGGGATCGGGAGGGGCGGGAGGTGGGCTTCGACCTGAAGCTCACCCGCTTTCCCCGGGATTACCCCCGTTCCTTCTCCTACGCCCTCCGGCATCCGGTCCACCTGATGGCATGGCTGTACCGCAATCAGTCGAGGGAGGGGCGGTATCACCGGGCCAACCGCATCTTCGTTGTCTTCCACGACCGCCGCGATCCCCGAGGGGCCTGGCTCCTGCGTCGTGACCGGGCCCGCATCGCTCCCGCCGTGAAGCGCTTCCTGGACCAGCCCCGCATCTACCGGGTCCCCATCGGTGGGGAGGCCAAACCGTGCCCCCTGGCCGGCATCATCTGGGTGGTGGCTTGAGCGTAGCAGGCCATCCACGAATTCCTCACGAATGCACGAATGAGACGGTCCTTAATTCGCGTATTCGTGCCCCTTTCGTGGACGGCTGGTCTCTCTATCTCCAAAGATATGGGTAATCACTGCGGCCCCCTTCCCCTTGACATCTGGCGATAACGGTGTATAATTCTACTCGAACACTTGTTCTGTAATCGTCGTGGACCGCAAACTCGGATTCTGAGCTATGGACGAACAGACCGTCCGGCGCGGCATACCCGTCCCCCGTCCCAGACGAGGGAACTCAGCGAGGCATCCCGAGGCCCCACCCGGGTCCGGCTTGCGATCACCGCCACCGGATGCGGGTGGTGGTGCCCGGTAGGCGCCCATCGCCCTGCTCCATCGTGCCCCCCTGCCCCCTGTGGGCGGACCGGCCTGGGGTCTCGGCTGCCTCAGGCCGGTCCTGTTTTGTTCTCGGTGAGGAGGTGGTGCCATGCTGAAGGACCTGCTGGTTCAGGAAACGGTAACTGAAGACGTGGAGCGGGCGGTCACCCCGTCTGAGGCGACCATCCCGATGGATCGGGTGCTCCAGCTCATCGCCCGGCTTCGGGAGGCCCAGATGATCCAGGGCGAGATCACGCCGCCGGGGGAGTGGATCCTGCGCTCTGAAGTCTCCGTCGCCGGCCTGGTGGACCTGCTCAAGGAGCACCTCTCCAAGGAGGGATGGCGGCGCATCGTCGAGGCGATCCGCCAGCACAACCGTGAGACCGAAGGGCCGCTGTGGGACCCGGCTCGACCGACCGACTTCCTGGCGGCGGTGGAGGAGACCCTCGCTCGGCAGGAGGTCCCGCCTGAGGAGGAGGAACTGGCGGTCGGCGATCTCTCCCAGGCGTTACAGCGCCAGGTCCAGAGCCTGATGCGGGAGCGGATGAAGCCGGCCGGTCTCCAAGGCTGGCTCCTCTCCCCCCGTGCCCTCATCGCCCGGCTGAGCGCCCGGGCTCGCCAGGCCCGCACCGAGGCCCAGATCGAGAGCGCACTCAGCGAGGCCGCCCTCTACGCGGCCCGTATGGCGGGAACCGACGCCGAGCGGGACGTGGCGCTGACGCGGGTGGAGCGGCTGCGCCAGCAACTGCGCCCCCAGCTCGAGGTCTTCTGCGAGGAGCAGGGGCTGCCCTTGCCCAAGCCCTACTCCCGCGAGGAGGCCTACTACCTCCACCTGCTCCACGCCTACTTCGTCG
>WFUY01000317.1 GCA_015484715.1 Thermoflexales bacterium
GCAAGGGGCAGGGGGCAAGGACCACCTGACCACGTGACCAACAGACCACGTGACCAACAGACCACGTGACCACCCGACCAACAGACCACCCGACCACTAATGGAGCCGGCGGATGACCAGGATCACCCGGCCCTGCACTTCGACGTTGGCCGGGTCCTCGTAGATGGGCTCCATCGTGGGGTTGGCCGGCTGGAGGCGCACCTTGTCGCCATCCAGGTAGAACTGCTTCAGCGTTGTCGCCTCCTGGTTGCGGAGCCAGACCGCGACCATGTCGCCGGGACGGGGATTGCCGTCCACCCGCTTCATCACGACGATGTCACCGTCGTTGATCAGGGCATCTATCATCGAGTCGCCATGGACCTCCAGGGCGAAGATGTCGGGATCATCGGGGACCAGCCCCCGGGCCAGTTCCACCGTCTCGTCGGCGCCCATCAGGGCGAAGTCGGACGCGGGGATGGGGATGGGCTCGCCGGCGACGATGCGCCCCAGCAGGGGGATCCGGCGCACATCGGACGAGGGAGCAACGATCCCCCAGGCCGTCAACAGATCCCGTCCTTCGTCCGTCAGACGTAACCCCCGGGAGACCGTGGGGTCCCGCGCCAAAAGCCCCAGCGATTCCAGCTTGCGCAAGTTGTACTTGACGACGGACGTGGAGCTGATGTCCACAGCACGACCGATCTCCCGGATGGTCGGCGGGTAGCCGTGCTCCCGAACGAAGCGATGGATGAACTTCAAGATTCTCTGTTGACGTTCGGAAAGGTGTGGCTGTTTCATGTTTACCCCCGGCAAAAATCCCAATGTATCCCAAGATAACCCAAACGTCTGTTCGTATTATACGTGAACAGACGTTCTATGTCAAGGGAGGAAAGGGAATAGAACGCCCCGCCGTGAAGCCGGCGGGGCGAAAAGGTCTCTTGGGCTTCCCCGCCGTAGGAGTGGCGGGGCTGGGAAGGTCCCCTCAACACCGGCTCTCCCAAGCCGATGCCGGGGCCGCCGACTAGCGCTTGGTGTACTGAGGCGCTTTGCGGGCCCGCTTGAGGCCGGGCTTCTTGCGCTCCTTCACCCGGGCATCCCGGGTCAGGAACCCCCCCTTCCGCAGGACGGGGCGCAGGTTCGGATCCACCTTGAGCAGGGCGCGGGCGATGCCCAGGCGGATGGCGCCCGCCTGACCGCTCATCCCGCCCCCCTTGACCTTGACGGTGATGTCGAAACGCCCTTCGGTCTCCGTCACCTTCAACGGTTCCAGCAGGTGGTACTGGTCCACGGGCCGGGGGAAGTAGTCCTCCAGCGGACGGTCGTTCACGAGGACCTTGCCGCTACCACCGGGATAGAGGCGCACGCGGGCGGTGGCCGTCTTGCGTCGTCCGATCCCCTCAAAGTACTGCTCGGCGGTCATGCTCCCTTCTCCTCCTTCACCACACCTCTCACCACCCGGTCCAGGTCCAGGGGCTTGGGGTTCTGAGCCTGGTGGGGATGCTCCGGCCCGGCGTAGACCTTGAGCTTCTTAAACATCCGCCGCCCCAGCCGGTTGCGCGGCAGCATCCCGCGCACCGCCGCCTCGATCACCCGGGTGGGATGCTTGGCGAGCTGATCCCGCAGGGAGATCTGCTTCAGCCCCCCCGGATAGCCGGAGTGGCGGTAGTAGATTTTCTGGTCCAGCTTCCGACCGGTCACCCGCACCTTTTCGGCGTTGATGACGATGACGTAGTCCCCCACATCCACCGAGGGGCTGTAGGTGGGCTTGTGCTTGCCCCGCAGGATGTGGGCGATCCGGGAGGCCAGCCGGCCCAAGGTCTGACCGCTGGCGTCCACCACGTACCACGTCCGCTCCACCTCGCCAGGTTTGGTCACGTAGGTTTTGCTCTTCACGCTACTAACTCCTCGCGTTCGGGATCCGAGTTTCGGGATTCTCCGTTTCGGGATAGGATACAGCCACCAGACAGAGTCCGTGGGGCGGGACGGTCGGCCCGGCCAAACTTGGGTCCCGGGAGGCCAACACTTCTGCCACGTGCTCCGGCCCAACCTTTCCCCACCCCACTGGCAGCAGGGTTCCCACGATACGCCGCACCATCCGGTAGAGGAAGGCCGTCGCCTCGATCTCGAAGGTGATCAACGGCCTTTGGGCCGACCACTCGGCCCGGAGGACCCGCCGCACGGTGTTCTCCCCCTTGGGGGGGCGTCCGAAGGCCGCGAAATCGTGCTCCCCTACGAGGAAGCGAGCTGCCTCCTGCATCGCCCCCACGTCCAGCGGCGCAGCCACGTGGTAGGCGGTGCGCCGTCGCAGGGGATCGCGGACCGGGGCGTTGTAAAGGGTGTACCGATAGGTCCGGCTGCGGGCCTGGAAGCGCGGGTGGAAGTCCGGCGCAGCCCAGGCCACCTCCCAGATGGCGATGGCCTCCGGCAGCACGGCGTTCAACGCCCGCTGCAGCTCCTCCAGCGGGTGGGGCCAGTCCACGTCGAAGGCGATCACCTGGCCGGTGGCATGCACCCCGGCGTCGGTGCGGCCGGCGGCCAGGACCCGCCCCGGCTGCCCAATGGTCGCCAGCGCCTGCTCCAGCGCCCCCTGCACCGTAGGCGCGTTGGTCTGCCGCTGGAAGCCGGCGAAGCCGGTGCCATCGTAGGCCACAATCGCCCGAACCCGCGCCACGGTGCGCCTCGTGCCGCCCGACCCGCTACTCCTCAACCAGTTCCAGGATCACCATCGGGGCCGCGTCTCCCTTGCGCACCCCCAGCTTGTAGATGCGCGTGTACCCCCCCGGACGGTCCATGTAGCGGGGCGCGATCTCGTCGAAGAGCTTCTTGACGATGGCCGGATCGTTCAGACGACCGTGGGCCAGCCGACGGGCGTGGACGCCCCGCGCCGGGTCCTCTTCGGCCGCCCGCAGCCCCCGCTTGGCCAGGGTGATCAGCTTCTCCGCTTGGCTCCGAATGGCCTTGGCCTTGGCTTCTGTGGTCTTGATCTGCTCGTGGCGGAACAGTTCCGTCACCAGGTTCCGCCGCAGGGCTGTCCGGTGCCCCATCGAACGGTTCAATCTCCGACCTGCTACACGATGCCGCATCCTCTCAGTCCTCCCCGATGCTTCACGCTTCCTTCTCAGCAGCCATCTGCTTGCGCTCCAGATAGGCCAGGTAGCCCCGGGCGCGCAGCTTCTCCTTCAGCTCCTGGAGGGACTTCTCACCGAAGTTGCGAATGGTGAGCATCGCCTCCTCGCCCCGCTCCATCATCTCCAGCACCTCACCGACGCTGGTGATGCCCGTTCGCTTGAGGGAGTTGAAGACGCGCACGCTCAGGTCCAGTTCCTCGATGGGCCGCTCGTAGAGCTCCTGAGGAATGGCCTCCTCGACCTCTTCTCCCTCTTCGACGGGCTCTTCTTCTTCGCTTACGCCGGCGATGAGGCGCAGGTGGGTGAGCAGGATCTTGGCCGCCTCGCTCAGCGCCTCGCTGGGACGGATCGTCCCATCGGTCCAGATCTCCATCACCAGCCGATCGTAGTCGGTGATCTGCCCCACCCGTGTCCGCTCCACGTTGTAGTTGACCTTGCGGACAGGGCTGAAGATGGCATCCACCGGGAGTTCGCCAATGGGAAGCCGTCCCCGCTCCTCGGCGGGCGAGTACCCCCGACCCTTCTCCACCGTCATTTCGATCTCAAGCTGGGCGTTCTCGTCGTCCACGGTGAAGAGGTAGAGGTCAGGGTTGACGATCTCCACCTCGGCTGGCGCTTGGATGTCAGCCGCCACCACCGTTCCCTCCCCTTGCACGTCCAGGCGCATCCGCACCGGCTCCTCGCCGTGCAGGATCAACCGCAGCTGCTTGATCTGGAGGATCAACTGGGTCATATCCTCCCGGACGTGGGGGATCTCCGAAAACTCGTGATGCACGTCACTCACGCGGATGGAGGTCACGGCTGCCCCCGGCAGGGAGCTGAGCAACACACGCCGCAGGGCATTCCCCAGCGTGATGCCGTAGCCGCTCTCCAACGGGCTAATGATGAACCGCCCGTAATTCCGCGAGACGACATCGGTCTCAATCTTGGGCAAAACCACCGTCGTAGTCAACAGACCATCCTCCCCAGGTACCCGTTGGGAATCTCAGAGGGTGCGAGTGCGAATTGCGAATTGCGAATTGCAAATTGCAAATTGCAAATTGCAGATTGCACATTGCAGATGGCAAATGGCGCCTCTGGAATTCCCTGATCCTTTGCCCCTACCTGCCGACGACCGGGGCGTTTTCCAGCAGCCCCCTCGGCCCCGATCGCGGACTAGCGAGAGTAGTACTCGACGATCAACTGTTCCTGCAAGGGCAGATCAATCTCCTCACGGGTGGGAAGCCGCAACACCCGGGCGGACATCTGCTGAGGGTCGAGGGCCAGCCAGGCCGGCACGCGCTGCACGTAGTCGCTCAGCAGTTGAGCCCGTTCCTTGAAGTAGCGTCGCTTGCGGCTCCCTTCCCGCACGATGATCTGATCGCCGGGCTTCACCAGGTAAGACGGGATGTTGGTCCGCCGCCCGTTGACGACAAAATGACCGTGCTGCACCAGTTGTCGGGCCTGGGCTCGTGAATCGGCAAACCCCAGCCGATAGATCACGTTGTCCAGCCGGCTCTCCAGGATAATCAGCAGGTTCTCGCCGGTCATCCCCCGCTTCTTGAGGGCCTGCTTGTAGTAGCGCCGGAACTGCCGCTCCAGCACGCCATAGATCCGCCGGGCCTTCTGCTTCTCCCGCAGCTGCCGGGCATAGTCGGAGGCACGCCGACGGCTGTACTGCGCCTCCCGCCCGTGCTGCCCCGGCGCATACCCCTTCCGCTCCAGGGCGCACTTGGGCGTGTAGCAGCGCTCCCCCTTCAGATAGAGCTTTTCCCCAGCCCGACGGCACAGTTTGCAAACCGGTCCTGTGTACCTCGCCATAGGTCCTCCAACCTCAGATCAGACTCTTCGCTTCTTGGGCGGGCGACAACCGTTGTGGGGGATAGGCGTGACATCGGTGATGGAGAGGACCTTGAGGCCCGCGGCCTGGATGGCCCGGATGGCCGCCTCCCGCCCCGGACCAGGCCCCTTCACGTAGATGTCCACCTCCCGCATCCCGTTGTCCATCGCCACCTTGGCCGCCTGCTCGGCAGCCAGGCGGGCGGCATAGGGCGTGCTCTTGCGGGACCCTTTGAACCCCACGGTGCCCGCACTCGCCCAGTTGATCACATTTCCTTCCAGGTCGGTCATCGTGACGATGGTGTTGTTGAACGTGGCATGGATGTGTGCCTGCCCATGCGGCACGTTCTTCCGCACCTTACGCGGCCCACGACGCCGTCCTGTACCTCGTCTTCGTGCCATATCGCCTCCTTCCCACTCCCTGCTGACGCCCTACTTCTTCTTCATCCCTCGCCGGCGGCCACGCCCGGGGACGGTCTTGCGAGGACCTCGTTTGGTCCGGGCATTGGTCCGCGTCCGCTGCCCCCGCACCGGCAGGTTCCGCCGGTGGCGCAGCCCCCGATAGCAGCCGATCTCCATCAGCCGCTTGATGTTCATCTGCACTTCCCGCCGGAGGTCCCCCTCCACCCGATAGTTGCGCTCGATGATCTCGCGCAGGCGGGTGATCTCCTCTTCTGAGAGGTCCTTCACCCGGGTGTTGGGATCCACGCCGGCCTGGCGCAAGATCTCGTTGCTCAAAGAGCGTCCGATCCCGTAGATGTAGGTCAGACCGATTTCCACACGTTTGTTACGGGGCAGGTCTACCCCCGCGATACGAGCCATCGCTCCCTCCTGAATGAACTCAAGGGCGTGCCCCCCTTCGGACCCCTATCCCTGTCGCTGCTTGTGCTTGGGGTTCTCGCAGATCACGTAGACAACCCCCCGACGTCGCACGATCTTACACTTGGGACAACGGCGCTTCACCGATGCTGAGACTTTCATCGCACTTCTCTCCCTTCCGTCACCTTCCCGCAGGTCACGCGGCGCGAACTCGCGGGAGGGTCCTAGCCCATCTTGGATTCACAGTCGGGTCAGGATCTCCGCCTCGCCGTTGGTGATGGCGATGGTATGCTCAAAGTGGGCGGAGAGCCGGCCGTCGGCCGTCGCCACCGTCCACTGGTCCGACAGCAGCCGCGTCTTCCACGTTCCCGCGTTGACCATCGGTTCCAGGGCGATGGTCATGCCGGGGCGCAAGGGCAGCCCCCGCCCCGGACGGCCCACGTTCAGCATCTGGAACCCCTCGTGCATCTCACGGCCGATGCCGTGACTGGTGTACTCCCGCACGACGGAGAAGCCGTGGGATTCCACATACTGCTGGATAGCCCAGGCGATGTCGCCGGTCCGGTTCCCCAACCGGGCCTGGGCGATGCCCACGTAGAGGGCCTGTTCCGTCACCTCCAGCAACCGCCGGGCCTCCTCGCCGATCTCCCCCACCGGGATGGTGATGGCCGCGTCGCCGTGGAAGCCCTGGTAGATGGCCCCCACATCCACCGAGATGATGTCCCCTTCCTGCAGCACCCGGGGGCCGGGGATGCCGTGGACCAGTTCGTCGTTGACCGAGGCGCAGATGGTCGCCGGGAAGGGCGGCCCCTCAGGCAGGCTATTGGGGTACCCCTTGAACGAGGGGATCGCCCCGTGGCCGCGAATGATCTCCTCGGCCAGCGCGTCCAGCTCACCGGTCGTCACGCCGGGAGCCACGCGCTCCCGCACGGCGGCCAATACCTCGGCCACGATCCGGCCAGCCTGGCGCATCAGCGCCAGCTCCTCTTCCGTTTTCAGGTAGACAACCGCCTCACGGGTCCTGGTGAACCGAGGCCGTCTCAATGGCGGCCGCCAACGCCTCGTGGACCGCGTCAATATCCTGCTCCCCATCAATCTCGACCAGCAGCCCGCGCTCTCGATAGTAGGTGATGAGCGGGCTGGTCTGCTCCATGTAGACTTCAATCCGGCGTCGCTGGGTCTCGGGCGTATCGTCGGGCCTCTGGTAAAGCTCCCCACCGCACTCGCAACGTCCCGGTTCCGGCGGCGGGTCGAACAGGATGTGGTAGACCCGCCCACACCGGCGACAAGTCCACCGCCCTCCCAGCCGCTGCAACAGGACCTCCTCGCTCACCCTGATGTAGGGGACGATGGTCACCCGCTCTCCCCGCTCGGCCAGCAGGGCATCCAGCGCCTCGGCCTGAGCGATGGTACGGGGAAAGCCGTCCAGGATCACCCCTCGGGCACAGTCGGGTTGGCTCAGCCGCTCCCGGACCATCCCCACCGTCACCTCGTCGGGGACCAGGTCCCCCCGCTCCATATAGGCTTTCGCCAGCCTCCCCAGCTCGGTCCCTTCCTTCAGATGGTAACGGAAGAGGTCACCCGTCGCCACGTGGGGAATCCCCATCTCCTGGGAG
>WFUY01000318.1 GCA_015484715.1 Thermoflexales bacterium
GAGGAGAGAGAGGGTGAGGGAGATGCCTCAGGCAGGGACGTGGAGGGTGGAGCCGCCCCACCCGGCACCGTCGGGTTGGCCCCTTCGGTCTGCTGGGGAGCCGTTGGAACCCGAACCAGGAGTAGGAAGATGATAGCTGCTGAGATCAACAGCCCAGCGATCAGGCCGGCCCCACTGCCCAGGGCGATGGCCAGCAATAGACGAACCTTAGTCGAGGACTGGGGTGTGGGGGGTGTCTGCATCGTCGTTCTCCTCGTTGGGATCAGCCGGCAAGGGCACACGGCTGCGAGCTTCCACACCAGAAGGGGCGCTCGTCTCGTCCGAAGAGGGCAAGGGGCGCTTGAAGAAGAGGCTCAACCCACCACCATCCTGCATCAGGGAACCCGCGACACCTACCATCTCCCAACCCGCCAATCCCAACTCGGCGATGGCCTGGTCCCGGCTGGACACGATGATCTCCCGAGAAGGTCCCTCAACCTGGTAGAAACGGACCGACTGGCGAATCATCACCGTACCGCTGATGTCGAGGCGTAGCTCACAATACTCCCATTGCTGCATTGGAACTCCTCCTCCGCCTGCAGCGGCACACCGGGCCATTCGTCTCCTGAACGATTATGTTGGTTTTACCATATATCGGCCCCACCGTCAAGCGCCAACGAAAACCAAGCTGTCACCCAACCGTAACGAATTTGTAACCCGTCCGCCGAGGGGCGAGGATACAATGAACGAGGAAAACCACACCCTGCCCCACCGGGTGAGGGCATTGCCCTCGCCCCTCCCTAAAATTGCACCTTGTACCCTGGCAGGAGCGATTGTCCCCTTGCCTTCTATGAGACCTTGTGCTATCATCCCAGTATGGCTAACCCTCACCGACGACCGATCGTACCTCGCTTGGGAGGCAGTAGCCTCTACGGGGACAAGCTCCGAGGAGTGATATGGGTTGGGATTTTTTTTCATGGTTGCGCCAGCACAAAGCCGAAATCGAGGCTCAATGGCCGGCTGCCATTCAAACGGCATCGCCCCATCTCGCCACCTCCCATAAGGGCCTCGCTGTCTGGAACTCCCTCCTGGAAACCCTTATCACGGATGGAGCAGAGCCGCTGTCGGAAAAGGCGTACCGCTGGGTTGACCAGGTAGTGACCCAGCATGGGCTGGCCCCCTCCGAGGTCTTTGCCATTGCTGAAGGTCTCTCCAGCACGATCCAGACTATGCTCCCCCCCGACGAAGACCCCTCTCGGGCCATCCACTACCGCGCCGAGATCTCCACGGCCCTGGCCCGCTACTTCGCCGACAGGGCTGAACAACTGGCGACGGCGAAGGCGCAGTTGGAAACGCTCTATGAGATCACCCGAGAGTTGACCTCCAGCTTGGACCTGCCCCGGGTGCTGCAGAAAACCCTGGCCGAGGTGACCTCGGCCATCGCGGCGGAGAAGGGAGCCGTCTTCCTGGTGGACGGTGCCGCCGGCAAAGTGACCGTCGAGGCCACCATCAACTGGGACGGCGGCGACGTGCCCCTACGAGCGATCCCCTCAGAGTGGCAACTGGGACAGCCGGACCCCCTGCTTATCGTGGACGACCTGCAGGCCGAGGGAGCCGAAGCCTGGCTCAACCAATTGGCCGGCGAACGGGTGCGGGCGCTGATCGTCGCTCCGTTGGTCGCCAACGGGGAGTTCCGGGGTCTCCTGGCCGTGGCCAGCCCCCGAGCCGGCGCTTTCGACGCTACCCACGTCCGGTTGCTCCGCACCGTCCTCAGCCAGATCGCCACCGCCATCGGCAACGCCGAGGTCTATCGCCTGATCAGCCGCCAGGCCCAGGAATTGGGCCAGATGCTCCGCCACCAACAGGAGGAAGGGACCAAAAGCCAGGCCATCCTCACCTCCATCGCCGATGGCGTCGTCGTGAGCAATACCGAGGGGCGGATCATCCTGGTGAACCCGGCTGCCGAGCGCATCTTGGGGACCTCGGCGAAGCAGCTCATCGGCCACGACTTCCACGCCCTCTTCTCTGCCTTCAGCGCTCAGGGACGGGAAGAGGCAACGACCGCGATGGAGACGCTCCTGAGCACCTCCGACCTGGGAGTGAGCAAAGCCTTTAAGACGATCCTGGAGATTGACAACCGCGTCATCCACGCCCACCTCTCCCCTGTCCTCACCCGCCGCGAGGAGTTCCTGGGCGTGGTCATCATCTTCCGGGACATCACCAAGGAGGTGGAAGCGGATCGAGCCAAGAGTGAGTTCGTCTCCACCGTCTCCCACGAACTCCGCACTCCGATGACCGCCATCAAGGGGTACACAGACCTGCTCTACGCCGGTGCCGTCGGTCCCATCAACGCCGAGCAGAAACGGTTTCTCCAAATCATCAAGAGCAACACGGACCGGTTGACGGCGCTGATCAACGACCTGCTGGACATATCGCGGGTGGAGACCGGGCGGGTTCGCTTCGAACCCCGGCCGGTGCAGATCGGCGAGGTGATCGCCGACGTGGTCAACGCCCTCGCCGGCCAGGCCGAGGTCAAGCACCAGACACTCACCTACGAGGTGATGGGAGGGCTCCCCGAAATTATGGGGGATCGGGATCGGTTGAACCAGGTGCTTACGAACCTGGTCAGCAATGCCATCCGGTACACTCCCGAAGGGGGAACCATCGAGGTGCGGGCTTACCTCGTCGAGGGCGCGGTGCGCGTGGACGTGCGGGATACGGGCATCGGTATCGCGCCGGAGGACCTGGGGCGCATCTTCGAGCGGTTCTACCGGGCCGATCACCCTTTGGTCCAAGAGACCAGCGGGACCGGCCTGGGGCTCCCCATCGTCAAGATGTTCGTGGAGATGCACGGCGGGCGGGTCTGGGTGGAGAGCGAGCTGGGCAAAGGGAGCACCTTCACCTTCATCCTGCCCGTGCCCACGCGGATGGAGGAGGACGAAGGGCGTCGCCCCATGCCCCACCTAATGGCCCGTATGCGCACCATCCTGGTGGTGGACGACGACCCCGACATCGCCAACCTCATCAAGATGCACCTGGAGAACAGCGGTTATCGGGTCCTCGTCCTGGGGAGCGGTCGCTCCGTCGTCACCTGGGCCGAAGAGAAACAGCCCGACCTCATCCTCCTGGACCTGCTCCTCCCGGACATTGATGGACTGGAAGTGCTCCGCAAGCTGAAGGAGAACTCGACCACGGCGGACATCCCCGTCGTCGTCCTGACCATCGTGCCCGACGATGGGACGGCCCGGGGCCTGGGGGCTGTGGATTACCTGACCAAGCCTATCGAGGAAGAAGAACTGCTGCACAGCGTGGAGGAGGCGCTGACCTGGCAGGGTCGGGTCCTCATCGTCGAGGACGACGCCGATACCGTGGGATTGCTCTCCGCCACAATGCGCCGGATCGGCTTCACGCCACTGGTGGCCGCCGATGGCTACGAGGCCCTGGCGATGGCCCGCCGCCACCGGCCCGACCTGATCCTGCTGGACCTGCGCCTGCCCGGCATGGACGGGTACGAGGCCCTGACGCACCTGAAGCGAGACGCGGTGACCCAGACCATCCCCATCGTGGCCATTTCGGCCCACGTGGCCGACGTGGATCAGGAGCGCAAGCGCCTCATCGCTTTGGGAGCCGCCGCCTTCCTCCCCAAGCCCTTCAGCATCGGAGAGCTGCTGGACGAGATCGAGACAGCCTTGCAGCCGGTCTCCGGTCCCTCCCCCCCTTAGCCTGCTCTGCAAGGAAAGAGTCCACAAAGAAGCCCCATCCCGCGGCTCGCAGGGACGGGGCTTGTCGCTGTGGACCGAACTCTCGCAAGCCTACCTGTCCTCGCTACAGCGCATCCTTGTGCAGTGTGTCGAGAAACTCCTTGTTGGTCTTGGTGCGCCGCAGCCGGTTCAGCAGGGCCTCCGTGGCCGTCGCGATGTCGTAGCCGGCCCCCGAAGGCGGCGGCGTGGTCAACTGGGTGAACATCCGCCGCATCGTCCACACCTTGGCCAGTGTATCCGGGTCCAGGAGCAGGTCCTCCCGGCGCGTGCCAGAGCGCTCGATGTCGAAGGCGGGGAAGATACGGCGCTCTTGCAGCCGCCGACTCAGGTGGAGCTCCATGTTGCCCGTCCCCTTGAACTCCTCGTAGATCATATCGTCCATCCGGCTGCCCGTGTCCACCAGGCAGGTGGCAATGATAGTCAGACTCCCTCCCTCCTCAATGTTGCGGGCCGATCCGAAGAAACGCTTGGGAGGATAGAGGGCTGCCGGGTCCAGACCTCCTGAAAGTGTACGCCCGCTGGGGGGGACGATCAGGTTATAGGCCCGGGAGAGGCGGGTGATCGAGTCCAGGAGGATCATCACGTGGCGGCCACACTCCACCAACCGCTTGGCCCGCTCCAGAGCCATCTCAGCCACCCGGGCGTGGTTCTCGACCGGGTCGTCAAAGGTGGAACTGATCACCTCCGCCTCCACGGAACGATCCATATCGGTCACCTCTTCGGGCCGCTCTCCGATGAGGCAGACCATCAGGTGGATGTCCCGATAGCGGGCCGAGACGGCGTTGGCGATGTGCTTCAGGACGGTGGTCTTGCCCGCCTTGGGGGGGGAAACGATCAGACCACGCTGTCCCCGACCGATGGGGGCGATCAGGTTGAGCAACCGGGTGGTCAGGTTGTTGGAGTCCGTCTCCAAGTCCAGGAGTTCGTTGGGGAAGATGGGGGTCAGCCGATCGAAATGGGGGCGATACTTGGCCTGCTCTGGATCCAGGCCGTTCACCGCCTCCACACGGAGCAGGCTGTAGTATTTCTCGTTCTCCTTGGGAGGGCGAACCTGGCCGACGACCATATCGCCCGTGCGCAGGCCGAAGCGCCGGATCTGCGACTGGGAGACGTAGACATCCTCGGGGCCGGGCAGGTAGTGATCGGAACGGAGGAACCCCACCCCCTCATCCACGATGTCCAGGATACCGCCTCCAAAGATGAGGCCCTGTTGTTCCGCCTTGGCCCGCAAAAGGCGGAGGATGAGTTCGTCTTTCTTCAAGCGGCTGTAGCCCGATACCCCCATTTCTCGGGCCAGCTCTCGCAATTCGTGCAACGTGCGCGTTTCCAGTTCAGCAATATCTAGGTCCACGGCATTCACTCCTGATCAGAAAATCGGTTTTCCCCCGGGGATTCACAGCAGGGGGTGTGCCCATAGCAGGACCTCCCAGAGGGACCCAGGGCCTTCCAGGCGTTCAGGAGGGTTCCTTCCGGAGGGCAATTCCACTTCCAACGGGATCTGCCTACATCCTGGGGTTGTTGTCCAGGTGAGATCCAGGACGGGAGCCCAAGTCGGTCAGGCATAAGAAACCGACCGTGGGGAGATCAGTCCACGTCGGACGAAACGTTTCGTCTTCCCCTTGGCAGAGGTTGAGACGAGATATGCAATGATGGCTTCTCAGGATTGTACCATTTAGGAGAGCTCTTGGGTCGTTGAGGGGAGGTGCTTCGTCAAACGAGGCACATACAGGCTCCCACCTGGAATGCCTGCGATGATCGTATAAGCTGAGGCAATGTTGCCCCAATTATAGCACACCTGGTTTTGCGCGTCAACCAATTTGCCACACCAACGGAGCTTTTCAACACCAACCCATAAAAACGGGAGCATCACCGGTCACCCTGCCCCAACGGGTGATTTGCATCCGGGGCAGATTCGAGTAAAATGAGCCCACATCATCTTCCCCGAGCGTGCGGCCCTGGGTAGAGAAAGGAGCTAGAGCAATGCGTGTCACGATGGAGGCGGCCCGGTCCGTGAAACTGACTTATGGGATGGACCTGCTACGGAAGCGCAATACGGTGGCCTGTGGCATCGGCTACAAGATCACCGGCGGTCAGGTGACCGATGAGCTGGCCGTCATCGTCTCGGTCACTCAGAAGCTCCCCGTGGCCCAGTTGTCCCGCGAAGACCTGGTCCCCAAAATGGTGGACGGTGTTCCCACCGACGTCGTCGAAACGGGCGTGATCCGGGCCTTCCAGGGGCATCAGGACCGATGGCGACCCGCCCGGCCCGGGATCTCCGTCGGCCATTACGCCATCACGGCGGGCACCTTCGGCTGTCTGGTGCGCCGGGAGGATCAGCACTTCATCCTGAGCAATAACCACGTTCTGGCCAACATCAACCAAGGCCGGCCAGGCGATGCCATCCTACAACCAGGGCCGGCCGACGGCGGCACCCAGGCCGACAAGATTGCCGAACTGGCCGACTACGTGCCCATTGACTTCGGCGCACAGCCTCCCGGCTGCGCGGCCTCCCTCTGGGGACTTCTCGGCGGGCGACGCCCGGCTCAACCCACCGCTGAGGGGGAAAACCGGGTGGACGCCGCCCTGGCCCGCCCCCTCAGCGGCGACTTGGTGAGCGCTGACATCCTGGAGATCGGCGTCCCCACCGGTGTCGCCGAGGCCACCTTGGGCACCCGAGTGCAGAAATCGGGGCGCACCACCGGCCTGACCACCGGTCAGATCACCCAGATAGATGTCACCGTGCGGGTGGATTACAACGGCCCAACGGCCACCTTCGTGGGACAGTTGATGGCCGGGGCGATGAGTGCCCCAGGGGACTCGGGATCGGCGGTTCTGGACATGGAACGCCGGGTCGTCGGCCTGCTCTTCGCCGGATCCGACGTTACGACGCTCATTAACCCCATCCAGGCGGTCCTGGAGGCTCTGCGGGTGGAAGTGGTCACCTGACAGAAAGCAAATTGCAAATTGCACAAGTTGCAAGGTGCAAGTTGCAAGTTGCGAATTGTAGATCGCAGATCACAACAAGTCGGAGGGAAGTATGCAGTACATCGGTCGCAATCCTAGCTCCTACGGTGTCGAAGAACACGGCATCAAGAACGTCAACATGGTCTACTGGAACCTGCCCACGGCGACCCTGTACGAGGAGGCCGTCCGTCGGCGCGAGGGGCTCATCGCCCACCTGGGTCCCCTGGTCGTCCGCACCGGCCACCACACGGGCCGCTCCCCCCGCGACAAGTTCATCGTGGAGGGACCGGAGAGCCAGGGAAAAGTGTGGTGGGGAGACGTCAACCAACCGATGAGCCAAGAGAACTTCGAACTCCTCTACCGCCGCCAACTGGCCTACCTCCAGGGGAAGGACATCTTCGTCCAGGACCTCTTTGCGGGTGCCGACCCTCGCTACCGGATGCCCATCCGGGTGATCACCGAGTACGCCTGGCACAGCCTCTTCGCCCGCAACCTCTTCATCCTGCCCACCTGGGAGGAGTTGGGCGACCACGTCCCCCGCTTCACCATCATCCACACGCCCCGCTTCCACGCTGTGCCGGAGCTGGACAACACCCACTCGGAGGTCTTCATCATCGTCAACATCGAACGGGGGCTCATCCTCATCGGAGGGACCAGCTACGCCGGTGAGATCAAGAAGTCCATCTTCACCGTGCTCAACTACCTGCTGCCCGCCCAAGGGGTGCTGCCAATGCACTGCTCAGCCAACGTGGGGCCGGACGGCGACGTGGCCCTCTTCTTCGGCCTCTCGGGAACGGGGAAGACCACCCTCTCGACCGACCCGGAACGGGCGCTCATCGGGGACGATGAGCACGGCTGGCACGACGGCGGCGTCTTCAACTTCGAGGGTGGGTGCTACGCCAAGGTGATCCGCCTCTCACGGGAGAACGAACCCCAGATCTACCAGACAACCCGCCGCTTCGGAACCATCCTGGAGAACGTGACCATCAACCCCCAAACCCGACGGGTGAACCTGGACGACGATTCCTTGACGGAGAACACGCGGGGTGCTTACCCCATCAACTACCTGCCCCGGATCGTGGAAGAGGGTGTAGGGGGGCACCCCCGCAACGTGGTCTTCCTCACCGCTGATGCCTTCGGCGTGCTCCCCCCCATCGCCCGCCTGACGCCGGACCAGGCCCTCTACCACTTCCTGTCGGGTTATACGGCCCGAGTGGCCGGGACGGAAAAGGGGATCCGCGAGCCGCAGGCGACCTTTAGCGCCTGCTTCGGAGCGCCCTTCCTGCCCCTCCACCCGGTCGTCTACGCCGAGATGTTGCGAGAACGGATCACCCGCCACAAGAGTCGGGTCTGGCTGGTCAACACCGGCTGGACCGGGGGGCCCTACGGCGTGGGGGAGCGGATCGCGCTGCCCTACACCCGCGCGATGGTGCGGGCTGCGCTGCAGGGGAAGCTGGACGATGTGCCCACGGAAACCGACCCCATCTTTGGCCTCCCCGTGCCCGTCCACTGCCCCGATGTGCCCGACCGGCTGCTGCACCCCCGTGAGACCTGGGCCGACCCCCGGGCCTACGACGAACAGGCCCGCCAGTTGGTCCAGATGTTCCACGAGAACTTCCAGCAGTTCGCCGGCCGCGTGGGGCCGGAGGTGATGGCAGCAGGTCCCCCCATCGAGTGATCAGGTCTGGAGGGAGCCTTGCGGATGCCTTGGTGGAACCGTCGTCCAGAGGTCTGGCTCACACCGCTGGTGGCCATCCTCTTCCTGGGGCTGTGGATCGCCGTGGTCTACCTGGGGGACTATCCGGCCTTCATCCTACCCGGCCCCGACCGCGTCTGGCAACGCTTCTGGGGGCTTCTGACCGACGGGACCCTGCTTCGTCACACCTGGGTCACGCTGCAGGAGGTCCTGGGAGGGTTGCTGGTCGGCATAGCCACGGCGACCGCCCTGGGCTACCTGCTGGGCAAATCCCACCTGGTGGAGCGGCTGCTGGCCCCCTACATCGTCGCTTCCCAGGCGGTGCCTATGGTGGCCCTGGCCCCCCTACTGGTGATCTGGTTCGGGCCGGGGCTGCTCTCCAAGGTGCTGGTCTGCGCCTTGGTCATCTTCTTTCCAATGCTGGTCAACACGATGGTCGGTATCCGCTCGGTGGAGCCCGAACTGATGGACCTCATGCGCTCACTGGAGGCCAGCCGCTGGCAGGTCTTCACTAAACTGGAGGTACCCGCCGCGCTGCCCGTCCTGCTGGGCGGGCTGAAGGTCGGCGCTACCCTCTCGGTAATCGGGGCCGTGGTAGGCGAGTTCGTCGCCGCCGACCAGGGGCTGGGCTTCCTGGTCCGGCTGGGACAGGGCCTCTTCGACACCCCCCTCATCTTCGTCGCCATCGCCGCGCTTATCGCCATCGCCCTCACCCTCTACGGCGGAACGGCCTGGCTGGAACGACGGCTGCTCCGCTGGCAGGTGAGGAGAGAGCCCTGGAGGATGTAAACGATGCGCAAGAAGAAAGGTCTAGCAAGCGTCGCCCTGATCGTAGCCTTCCTGCTGACGGCCTGTACGGGGAAAGCCTCCCCCACACCGGCCCTCCGCACCATCCGGCTGCCCATGGGGTACATCCCCAACGTTCAATTCGCCCCCATCTACGTGGCGGTGGAGCGGGGATACTTCGCCGAGGAGGGTCTCGCCCTCGAGTTTGACTACAGCTTTGAGACCGACGGGGTCAAACTGGTGGGGGTAGGTGAGCTCCCCTTCGCCATCGCCAGCGGCGATCAGGTGATCCTGGCCCGGGCGCAGGGACTGCCCGTGGTCTACATCACCGAGTGGTATCAACGCTTCCCCATCGCGGTGGTCGCCCTGACCGAGAGCGGGATCCGCTCGCCCCAAGACCTAGAGGGACGGCGGGTGGGTATCCCCGAGACCTTCGGGGCCAGCTTCATCGGCTGGCGAGCGTTGGTGGAGGCAGCACACCTGGACGAGACCAAGGTTCAGCTCCTGACCATCGGCTACACGCAGAAGGAGAGCCTGGTGGAAGGTCGGGTGGACGCTGCCGTCGTCTACGTCAACAACGAGCCCATCCTGCTACAACAGGAGGGGTACGACCTGCAGGTCATCCCGGTGGCCGACTACGCCGACCTGCCGGCCAACGGCCTCATCACCAATGAGCAGACCATCGCTCAGGAGCCAGAGTTGGTCCGCGCCTTCGTGCGGGCTTTCCTGCGGGGGCTGCAAGACACGCTGGACGATCCCGAGGCCGCCTTCCAGATCAGCACCCACTACGTCGAGGGGCTGGCCGACAACACCGATGTGCAACGGGCGGTCCTGCAGGCCACGTTGGACTACTGGCGGGCCGAGCGGCTGGGCTACTCCGAGCGCGAGACGTGGGAGAAGGGCATCCAGGTGATGCAGGCAGCCGGCCTCCTGGACATTGAGCTGAACGTGGATGACCTCTTCAACAATGACTTCCTGCCCTGATCCGGAGGGAGGAGCAGCGCCTTCCCGCGCCTCCCTCCTCGAGGTCGGGGGAGCGCCCATCGCCCCC
>WFUY01000319.1 GCA_015484715.1 Thermoflexales bacterium
GGGCCAGGGCGACCCACACCTCCAGGCCGCCTCGGGGGTCCAGGATCAGGGTGTCGGCGGCGGGGCGGATCTGGTAGGCGAAGGCGGAGGGGAGGAAGCTGGTGAAGGTCAGTTGGGGCGGCGGTATTTCTTCGCATAGCCAACAGACGCTCTCCGGCGAGAGGGAGAGGACCGGGCTCAAATCGTCGCCGTCCACGAAGAGCCCCCGTTGGGGCGGAGGGGGCTCCGGGTAGCGGTAGCTGAGGCCGGCCAGGGAGCGGATGCCCGGACTCTCCACCAGGTCAATTCGGGAGAAGCTGTTCCAACGGTGGAAGACCACCCGCGCGCCGGGGTACTGGAGAGCGTAACTGAGCGCCTTGTAGGGGGAGAGGCGAAGCTCCAAGGGGGCGGGGAGGCGGATGAGGGCGGCCAGGTAACCGAGCACGAGGAGGAGCGCGGTCATTGCCAGCAGAGGTCGGATCCCTGCGGCCTTGGTGCCCTGGGTCCGGGTTGGTTGCGCGAAGAGCAAGGCGGCCATGCCTCCCAGCGTCCCGCTGAGCAGGACGGTCCCTTCGCCGCCCAGGGCGATGGGGGCAGCGAGGGCCAGCAGGCAGCCCAGGGCGGAGCCGGACAGGTTGGTGGCGTAGAGGGTGCCGACGGCCTGGGCGTGGAGGGTGAAGAGCAGCCCCAGGATGGCCCCGCTGCAGAAGAAGGGGGTGGCCAGGGCCAGGTAGTGCAGAGCCAGGATGACCACCTGCCGGCGGTCCCAGGCGATGCGGAAGGAATCGAAGGGGAGCAGGTTGGTCAGGGCGTAGGCCCCGACGCTGGTCAGCCCGTAGCCCAGGGCCAGCAGCGTCAGGGTGGTCGAGGGGCGGCGCCGGCCCAGGCGGGGGAAGAGGGCGAGGACGGTCCCGCTGGCTCCGAAGCCCAGGAGGGCCAGGCTGATGATCAGGAAGGCGAAGTGGTAGAACTGGGCGACGGAGAAGAGGCGGGTCAGGGTGATCTCGAAGGCGAGGGTGGCGGCGGAGATGAGGAAGAGGCCGGCGCGGGTTCTTCGCATAGTCATAAAGCGTGAAGCACAGGAGGCCAACAATGGTGTCTCAAAAGCTTTCCGACCGGGTTCAGCGGGACCTCCGGGTTCTCCAGGCTATGGTGGACGGGCTGGAAGACTACCTCAAGTCTCCGGTGCTCTTCTGGCCTTTGGACGAGCGTAGGGTGGGGAAGCCTTTGCCCCGACTGACCCTTGGTGGGTTCCTCTATCGCCTGCGTCGGCTTCGGGCTCTGGCACCCTACCTCTCGGGCAGCGAGCGGGTCCTCCTGGAGGAAGCCGAGTCCCGGTTGGATGAGTTGCAGCGGCGTTTCCCGGAGGCCTTTGCCGACAAAGTGCGTCGGGAACTGCGCAGTCGCCTGGACTCCTGGCAGTGGTTCCTGGACGACTGTGAAGAGAAGGGGGAGGAGTGCTTGGTTCACTACCCCCATCAGGTGGATGCCAGGCTCAAGGCCGACCTGCTGCTGGAGATCGGGCGGGAGATGGGCCTGGACCTGCGTAAGGAACAGGAACGATTGGCCTCCCTGGATGAGCGGCTTCGAGAGGGCTTTGTCCAGGGCGACTTCGTCTGGGATCCGGCTCTGGCCGAGGCCTTTCCCCGGGACGCCTACTGGTATCTGTATGGGCACTTTCAGCCCAAAAGCCCCCAGAATCACTGAAGCACTGAGGAAGGTGAAGACACGGATTTCGATGGACCGCCTACGGAGAGCCGTCGCCTCCCATCCGCTCAATCCCGCCCCAAGCGGATTGCTGTCAACGGATTAGGGGAGCGGATTGAACGGAGAGGCAGGCTCCCAAGAGGGCGATCCAACCGATCAGAACCTTTGACGAAGCACCGGCATCCCCTCAAACGGATTTCGATGGACCGCCTACGGAGAGCCGTCGCCTCCCATCCGCTCAATCCGTTCTCAAATCCGCTGACAGCTATCCGTTCTCAAGCACTGAGGAAGGTGAAATCCTGAGCCTTGTGCAGGGCGGCCCAGGTCGTCGGCAAGGCCGTGACCCGACGGCGGGGAAGGGGCGCACAACCCCTCAGTTTTTGGTCACGCTCGTTCCATTCCTGATCCTCGGTAGGGGGCAGGGCGCAACGCCCTGCCCCCTTCGTGCTTGCGGGTCGGCTCAGGGCAGGTAGGGGTGCAGGGCGGGCGCCTGGCGACAGAAGTCGGGTACCTGTCGGCAGAAGGCTTCCATCATTGGGTCGCCCAGGACGAAGTAGAAGAGCAGCAGGGTCAGGATGCAGCAACAGCAGAGAAAGATCAGGAGCAAGAGGATCGTGAGGCCGAGGCGGCCTTTCTTCTCCTGGGCCACAGTGTGTCCTCCTTAAGCAGTAGGCCAAAGCGATGGGTCACGATGGGAGTTCGTAAGCCATGGGCTGGCTGGCAACACCGCCGGTGGCGGTCAGGTAGGCTTGACCGTAGGCATGACCGATAACCGTTTGAGTGTAGAAGGCGGTGAAGAGCGCACCGATGCCGCAGGCGATGGCACCTAGCGGGGCGATGAAGCCGGCAATGAGGGCAGCCAGCCAGGCCATCAGAAAGGTCCCGAGGTGGGAGCGCACCATGCTGAAGATCTCCCCGAAGGCAAGGGCGGCCATGAAGTCATCGGTGACGGCATAGCGGACCAGGGCAGCCGGGATGACCAACATCATAGCCAGGCTATAGATGATGGCGACGAATGCGAAGCAGAAGGTGCCTAGCATAGCGATGGCTCCTCCACCGTCGCCACCCCCGTTGCTCATAGCCGACCCAATTAGCATGGTCGGGAAGAGGATGATGCAGGCCAGAAGGAGGAGAGGGAGGCTGTAGAGGAAGGAGATGATGGCCGCCATCAGCCCTCGGACGATCTTGGTGCCCCAGTCGTCCCATTCGGGCAGGGGCTGGGTTGCCCCCTGGGCCACGTTGCGGGCCACCTCCAGCATGTAGCCTTGGACAAGGAACTGTCCGACGAAGGGGATCAGACCGACCAGGCCGCCGATGAGCACTTTGGTCATCCAACGCTCATCGTCGAAGACGAAGGTGAAGGCTTTTCCGATGTCCATTTGAACCTCCTTGTCGTTGTGGTATCGGGATCGCGAGTGGGTCGGTTGATGTAGTCAGGGCAAGGGGAACTGCATCGCTCCCCGGGTGATCGCGTAGCGGAGGGCGTCAATGCCTCCGACCAGGAGCAGGCTGAGGGAAAAGCCGACGAGCAGGAAGGGAAAAGCATCTTGCCATCGGACGGCTCGGTTTTCCCGGCGGGTCAGGATGAGGACGAGCACGGTGTTGAGGCCGGTGAGCATAGCCAGGACGCCCAGCGTGCCGGTCAGGGCCAGTGGGTAGAGGAGGAGTGGGTGGCGGCTCAGGACGACGAGGATGAAGAGTCCCCCGATGGTCAGCAGGCCGGCGAATTCTCCGAAGTCCCGGACGACCGGCGTGGGGTCGGGGGATCGCCAGAGGCTGAAGTTGAGGAGCGGGTAGACCAGCAGGCTCAGGGAGAGGCCGACGAAGGTGCCGGTGGTCAGCCGTAGCTCGTTGCGGGGCGCGTAGAGGTGGGGAGCATCGGGGAAGAAGGTCAGGTAGGAGTTCAGGCCGTCGGAGGCCCAGGCGAGGAAAAAGAGGGCCATGACCAGGAGCACGCGCACGGGGGGGAAGCGGCTAGCTCGACGGCGGCCTGCCAGCGTCAGGGCGATGATGCCCAACAGCGCGCCGCTGAAAGTGCCCGTGCAGCGGGCGCAGAGGGGGAGTTGACGTCCGGCGATGAAGAAGGAGTGGCTGGGGATCCGGTGGCAGAC
>WFUY01000320.1 GCA_015484715.1 Thermoflexales bacterium
GCCCGGGGCGAGGCCGTTGACTTCGACCCCAATGAAGGCACGGTCCGCCGGGGTGTGGGCCGCTCCCCCTGGACCGGTGAGACCATTGATGGCGACTACATCAAAGCGCAGGCCCAGGCCGGGCGGATGGGGCAAATACTCTACGCCGTGGCGATCAAGCGGCGGGGGGGCTTCGATTTCCGCGCCCCCGTTGAGGAGGAC
Organism: Thermoflexales bacterium; assembly: GCA_015484715.1. Taxonomy (GTDB): domain Bacteria; phylum Chloroflexota; class Anaerolineae; order S140-20; family S140-20; genus S140-20. The sequence goes on from WFUY01000320.1 coordinate 202, forward strand.
TTGGCCGCCGCCCGCGCCGCCGAGGAAGAATTGGCACGGCTCCGCCCTCGATGGGAGGCCGAGGAGATCGTCCCCACCGAGCCGATCCCGGAGGGCAACGATCCTCGACCGCTGCTATACGGTATGCACACCTGGGCCGACATGTTCTCCCCCCGCCAACTCCTGGCCTTGGGCACCTTCGTCGAGGCGTTGCGGGACCTACGTGCTGAGATCCGCGCTGCGATGAACCCGGAGCGGGCCGCGGCGGTAGAGACCTACCTAGGCATTATGATGGACAAGGCCGCGATCTACAATGATCGTGCTTGCCGCTTCGACCCCTCGCGGGGCATCCGCAGCATCTTCGACCGTCACGATTTCGCCTTCGTCTGGAGCCACGCTGAATTTGACGCTTCTGCCAACCTTCTCCCCTGGTGCACCCACCAGGTGGTGGATGCCTACCGAGAGCTGGCGAAGCTGCTGACCTCCCCCGGGAGCGTGCTGGAGGGCCACGCCTTTGAGTGCAGCCCCGTCACCATCCTCCAATCCAACGCTGCCGACCTCTCCGCCCTCCCCGAGCACTCCGCCCACGCCATCGTCACCGACCCGCCCTACTACGACAACGTGATGTACGCCGAGCTCTCGGACTTCTTCTACGTCTGGCTTAAGCGGACCGTCGGTCACCTCTACCCTCAGTGGTTCGCCGCCCAATTGACCGACAAGGACGCCGAGGCAGTAGCCAACCCGGCCCGTTTCAAGGAAGTGGGCCTCCCCGCCCATCGGGGAAGGCAGGGGGCAAGGGCCCTGGCCGAGCGGGATTACGAGCGCAAGATGACCGCCGCCTTCCGAGAGATGCACCGCATCCTGCGGGACGACGGCGTCCTGACGGTGATGTTCACCCACAAGCGGGTGGAAGCGTGGGACACTTTGGCCACGGCGCTCATCGGGGCCGGGTTCACCATCGAGGCTTCCTGGCCCGTCCACACCGAGAGCGAGCATTCCCTTCATCAGGCCAAGAAGAACGCCACCCGCAGCACCATCCTGCTCACCTGCCGCAAGCGACAACGCGCCGCACGCGACACGGCCCCCGTCTGGTGGGACGACATCGCCCCCCAGGTCCGGCAGGTGGCCCGCGAGAAGGCGGCGGAGTTCGCCGCACAGGGGATCACGGGGGTGGACCTCTACCTCAGCACCTTCGGGCCGGTGCTCTCCGTCATCTCCCGGCACTGGCCGGTCCTTACCCGGGAGGTGGACGAGCGGACCGGTCAACCGAGGCCGCTGCGCCCCGAGACGGCGCTGGACCTGGCCCGCCGAGAGGTCTTCGCCCTGCGTAAGCGGGGGATGGTGGGCGGACGGGAGGTTCAATTCGACGCGGTGACCGACTGGTATCTGGGGGCCTGGGATGAGTTCAAGGCGGTCCGCTTCCCCGCCGACGAAGCCCGCAAGTTGGCCCTGGTCCTGGGGCTGGACGTGGAGCGCGACTTGGTGCGCCATCGGGTGGTAGGCAAGCGGGGGAGCGACGTCGAGTTGTTGGAGCCGAAGCAGCGGCGAGGCCGGGGCCGGGTTGATCCTGAAGCGGACCGTTTTGCCACCTGGCTGGACGCCGTCCATACGGCGATGTTGGTGTACGAGGAGGACGGGGCGTCGGCCTGTGAAGCGTTTCTCAAGCGCACCAAGTTGAAGAACGACAGCACGTTCAGAGCCTGTTTGCAGGCCCTGCTCAACGCCATCCCCCGCACGCGGGTCGAGGGGAAGTTCGTCCGTCCGGAGGCGGAGGTGTTGGAACGGTTGCGGCTGGCGTTTTTCGAGGAGTTGGAGGTACGGGAGGAGATCACGCGAGAACGGGCCCGTCAGATCCGGTTGCTGTGATCCCTTGATTGCGGTCAAATGCTGAGGAGTGGGGGCGCAGGGGCGCTGTGTTCCTACCGTCGTTAACACATTTTAGCTACACTTACACTGGGCCATCATTTCGGTAAAGATAGCTTTGGAGAGAGAACTATGTCAGCAGCAGCATCCCAGGAATCAGGACTCAAGATTCCTCTGACCTATCTGGCCTCTAACCTATCAGAGTCCTTCGCACATTCAGTAGCGGAGGATGCCTTACGGGTATTCTTCCAGAAAGGGAAAGCAA
>WFUY01000321.1 GCA_015484715.1 Thermoflexales bacterium
GCCCGTGGGCATCCGTCCCCTCTGTGTCATCCGTAGCCTATCAGATGGGACGCGGGTCAACGCGGGTGCGACGGATCGGCGCGGGTGGTTGCCAAGAGGCCCGTGGGCATCCGTCCCCTCTGTGTCATCCGTGGCCTATCAGATGGGACGCGGGTCAACGCGGGTGCGACGGATCGGCGCGGATGGTTGCCAAGAGGCCCGTGGGCATCTGTCCCATCTGTGTCATCCGTGGCCAGATAGGGTATCCCTCCGCCGGTGGTGTGCCGGGGATTGCCTCCAAAAGACGAAGGGGACGACCCCCACTACCGGGGGCCGCCCCTTGTTGGTCTTGGCTGAGGACTGCGCCGTCGCCGGCTCTCGCTACACCTTCTCGACCTTGACCCGGGTGTCGTAGAAGCTGGCGCTGCCGCCGATAGGATCGGTCAGGCTGACGTTCTTGAGCACCGGGTCTTCCAGCATCACGGCGTTGGGGCAGAGGCCGGTGGCCCGGCGGGGGTCTCCTTTGACCACCTGTCCGTCAATGACGACGTCACTGGCCCCGTAGGCCCAGTGGCCGAAGTGCCAGGAGGCGGCCACGGTCCCCGGACGGATGCCCTGGATGACCTTGAGCTTGCCGGCCACGGGCCGGTCCTCCCCGTTGGGGAGACGCCACATCCCATCGGGGTTGGTCTTGGAGACCAGGCGGACCGTATCGCCGTTCTTCAGCCCCAGCTGGTCGGCATCGGCCTTGTTCATCAGGACCCAGTTCTCCTGGGCCAGGCCCAGCTGGGCCCAGTAGTTGCCAACGGTGCGGGACTGACCGCCGTAGATCTCCTTGTAGGTGAAGAGGCGGAAGGGGTAGTCTTCCTGGTCTACGGGCCGACCGGCGGCATCCTTCACCGGCTCGTAGATGGGCAGGCCGGAGAAGGGCTCGCCCGTCAGGCTGTGCTTGCCGGCGGCCACGTTGTCCACGTAGATGCTGAACATCCCTTTGAACTGGTGAGCCAGCTTGGCGCCTTTGTAGACCTTGCTGAAGTCCTCGAAGCGGCCTCCCCGGTTGAGCAGGTAGACGACCCGCCGCCAGAGGGATTCGTCGTTGCCAATGGCCTTCTTCCACCGGGCTTCGTCGAACATAGCAGGGGAGAAGTGGGCGCGGGCAGCTCGGAAGATGGCCATCTCCTCATCGTTGGCCTCGGGCACGGCATCGGAGCCGTCCTCCTTGTCGCCGAAGGCCAGGTTGGCGGCCATCTTCAGGAAGTAGTCCTCGCGCCGGTTGAAGTCCATCCCGGGACCGAAGCCATCCTTGCCGTAGCCGGGTAGGCCCAGCCGCTCGGCGATGGCCAGCATGATCGCTTCCATAGAGATGGGCTGCTCCTCGCCGAAGACCGTCACCTTCTCCACCAGCGGCTCGACGATGGGCTGGCGTATCTTGCTGACCTTGGGTTGCACGGCCGGGGTGGTGTGCGGCGTGCCCCACCGCTCCCAGATGGCCGTGTCGGGGAAGAGGTAATCGGCGTACATGCTGGTCTCGCCGATGACCACGTCGCAGGCGATTACCAAGGGGATGACGTTGGGATCGGCGATGGCCTCCAGGGTCGGATTGCCGGCCGGGCTGGCGTAGCCGGGCGTCCCCTTGTGCAAGAAGAGGGCCTTGATGGGGTAGGGGTAGCCGTCGGCCGCGCTGGGGATCACCTCCTGATAGACGTTACCCGTGTAGGGGTACCAGGGGCGCTTGGCCGGATAGCCATCCCGCTGGAAGAGGGTGCTCTTCTCGTAGTGCCACTTCTCTCGGGTGAGGGTCACGCCGAAAGAGCCCAGCTTACCCGGATGCAGCTTCTTCAGGTTGAAGGGACCACCTGCCTTGTCCCCCAGCTCGTGCCAGTGGCCACCACCCTTGCCCATGCCACCCACCCAGTCCGTGTTGCCGATGAGCAGGTTGAGGGTGATGATCGCCTGGGCGGTGTAGTAGCCGTTGGTGTGCTGCACCGGACCCCGGTAGAGGTCCACGGCGGCCTTCTTGCCGTGGCTGGTGAACTCCCGCGCCACCTCGACGATCTTACGCACGGGGATGCCGCAGATCTCCGACCACTTCTCCAGGCTGTGCTCGAAGGCGAGCTCTTTGTACAGCAAGAAGGCACTCTTGTAGGCGATACCGTTGACCTGGCCTTCGGCGAATAGGTCGCCTTCCACCGGGTTCTCGGCGTCGTTGGGGTCCACAGCGATGAGCTGACCGTCCTTGCTGACGACGAAGCCGTCCACCTCGCCCAGGCCGGCCTCCTCGGGGCGCAGCAGTCGCGTCGGCTTTCCACCCTCAATCTTCACCAGGTAAGTGGCGTTGGTCCAGGTGGTCTCGCCATCAGCAGCAGCGGCCGCCTTGTTGGCATTGGTCAGGTAGGTGGCGTCGTAGCGCTCGTTCTCCACGATCCAGCGCCCCATCGCCAGAGCTAGGGCCGCGTCCGTGCCCGGCTTGACGGGCAGCCACCATTTGGCCTTGGCCGCCGTCTTGCTCAGACGAGGGTCCACCACCGCGATCTTCATATTGCGGTAGGTGAGGGACCAGGTGACCAGTTCGCTCATCGGCGTGGGGCCGAAGTTGGCCTCGAAGGCCCCGGTCCCGAAGAAGATCACCATCTCGGCGTTGGCGAAGTCGGGCTTGAGGTGGGTTTTGCCACCTCCCCACTTGCCCCCACCTTTGTACTGGTTGCTCATCTGCTGGAAGGCGATATGGTGGGACTGCTCGCAGATGGTGGTGTGCTCGTACCAATTGACAGAGCCGAAGGCATCCTTCAGCCAGCGCTTGGCGAACTCCTTGCGCCCGTGCTCGATGCGCCCCGCCAGGAAGACGAACTGGTTGTTCCGAGGACCCAGGTCGGGGTGGTCGGGGTCAATGAGCAGGTCCAGGTGGTCCGCGTGCTTGCTCTTGAATTCGTCCAGGCTCATCTCGCCGCTGGCGACGGCCATCGCGTCGGCCTTCAGGGCTGCCATCAGGTCGGGGTCGCGCACGGCCCAGATCTCCTTCAGGCCGGGGGTGCGGGTGCCGTCGGCGAAGGTGCCTCCGTTGACGATCTCGTCAATGGCCTGGTCGAAGGAGATTACCTCCCACTTGTTCTCCCCCCGCTTGCCGGCCCGTTTGAGCACTTTGGTGATGCGGTAGGGGTCGTAGAGGCTCTGCACGCCGGCCTGGCCCTTGGGGCAGAGCTTGGCGTCCACCTTCGCCGCTTCTGCCAGCGGGGTGTCGTAGGGGAGGTGAGGCAGCATGTTCATCGGGCTGTAGGGGTTGCCGTCAATCTTGACCAGCACCCCGTCCAGCAGCTTCCCCTTGATGGTACAGGCGGTGTGGCACTGGAGACAGACGCTGTAGATAATGTTCTCGGGTCGGTTCAGGGGGTACCCGCCGGCGGCGGCCGCCCCGCTCAGGGTGTGGCTCATCTCGGCCACACGGCGGAAGGCTGCGTTGACGCCGGAGGCCAACGCCAGGGAGCCGCCGACGAGTGCCGACGTCTTGATGAAATCGCGGCGGGTGATCTCGGTCTGCAGCAGGTTTACGCCGTTGCCATTTCCGTTTTTGCCCATTTCACGCCTCCTTCGCCACTTGGGGCTTGAGCGGCAGCAGGTTGTATCCGAGGGCGAACAGGGCGATGCCCAGGCCGATGATGCCGATGCTGAGGAACCACTCCATCGCGGTGGGGACGTAGAGGGTGGTCATCCGAGGAGAGGGCACCGCCTCGACCAGTCCTTTGA
>WFUY01000322.1 GCA_015484715.1 Thermoflexales bacterium
CCTCTACGTAGGGGATGCCGATGGGTGCCCCTTGCCACTCTCCTGCGCCGAAGTCGGCGTACAGGTTCGCGTTCGCGCCGATGGTGTTGACGTAGGCGTCGGAGTTGGGATGGACGGGCAGGGTGTCTACGGGGGTGTTCCAGATGTTGTCGGCGGGGAAGATGGAGCAGGAGAGGGCGGTCGCGGTCGGCCCCGTCGGTTTCGGTTCCGGTGGCAGGGGAACGGAGGCACAGACGGCCAGCAGCGTCAGGGGGAAGATCAAGACTGAAAGGAAGGCAAGGTATCGGGGCCTAACCATTGTCGAACCTCCCCTCCTCGGTCCAACCCCGGTCCCTCGTCATCACCCCGAAGCGGCGCATAAAGCCCAGCATCCCCTGGAAGTCGAGGAAGACCGTGTTCTTGCCGCTCTGCACGTGCTCGATGCGACCGCGCCAACGAGGCCCGGCGTCCGACCACTCCTGCCAGAAACGGACGACGAAGGTGCTGTTCGGCGGGCGTAAGGGTTCTTCGGCCATACAGGGCTCCTTGCTCCAACCAAACGGGGCCGATCCTGAACGACAGGGGCCTGGTGGTGCTTCCCCAGGCCCCTGTCACTCCGGCGATGAACGGCTCTTGGTACAAAGGTCTGGCCTTCACAAGGCAGCATATCCTATGGCGGTCAAAAAGGTGTCAAATCGGCGGTCAAATCACCCCCCAACGCTCAAACGCGGCCAGGATCTCGCGGTTGATCCGAACGTTTTTCAGGAACGACTGTTTCAGGTCGGGGTCTCGGATCTTTTCCGCCTTCGCCACAAGGTCAGCGTGCGCTTCGTCCAGATAGCGCTGCGCTTCCTCGGCACAACCGTTGGCGTGCAGCACCTGCGCGTGGTAGAACAGCATCTCCGGGGAGAAGTCCTGCGCCGACGTCTCCCGGGCCAGAGCCACAGCTTGCTCCGAGAGGGAGAGCGCTTCCGCCGGATCGCCCAGGGCCAGGTGGGCCATAGCCCGGTTCGAGAGGGCTCGGATCTGCTCCACGGGGCTGCCCACCTGACAGGCGATCTGGTAGGCGTCCTCGGCGTGCGCCAGGGCTTGGGCGAGGTCCGAAGGGGTGCCCAGCAGCCGGTGTAGGCGTGAGAGGTGGCTTTTGATGAAAGCGATGCCGACCCGGTAGTTGACCCGATCGGCGGGCGATAGGGCTTCCTCCATCAACGTTCTGGCGGCCTTGAGGTTTCCTCGTTCATACGCTACATGGCCCAGCCAGTATGCGCCGTAGGCTTCCCACAGCGCCATGCCCAGCCGCCGGCTGATCTCACGGCAGGCCCGTGCGCTCTGCTCCGCAGCCTCGAGGTCTCCCAGCAGGCTCTGATTGATGGCCAGATGGGCCAATTCAACCGCTTCCTGCACGCCGTAGCCGATCCGGCGGGCGTCGGCCAAGGCCCGGGCATGCTGTTCGACGGCGCTCTGGAGGTCACCCGACCGGGCGTAGACGTTGCCCACGAGATGGTCGGCCAAAATCCGACCGTGAACACAGCCGCTCCGCCCGAATAGCTCGTGGGCGAGCGCCAGATGGGTGCGGGCGGCGTCGAACTCGCCCAGCAGGTCCAGGTAGGTGGTTGCCAGGAGGAAGTGGGCCCAACCTTCTTCTTCCACAGCGCCGGCCCGGGCGAGCAACGCGCAGGCCCGCTCGGCACACACGCGGGCCTGTTGGCTCTGACCTTGGAAGTACAACCCCTCTCCCTCGAAGCGCAGCGCGATCCCGGCCAGCCGCTCATCCTGGCAGGCTTCGGCCAGGGCCAGGGCCTCCCGAGCGGCCCTTATGGTGGCGTTGAATGCGTTGGCCTGGGCGTGCACGTCGGCGCTCACGAGCAGGACTTCGGCCTGGAGCTGCCGATCACCCGCCTCGCTCGCCAAGGCCAGGGCCTCCTCCAGATCGGCCCGCGCCGCGTTGAACGCGCCGTTCAACAGAAGCGCTTCTGCCCGTTTGCGCAGCAAGTCCGATTCCCGCTTCGGTCCGGCCCGGACCTCCCGGGCCAACTTCTGCGCTTGCCCGTAGTAGGCCACCGCCTCTTCAATGGCGTACCGCTGCCGCGCCTGATCCGCTGCGCTCTCCGTCCACG